>JBEHWP010000338.1:0-6885 GCA_040217665.1 Vulcanimicrobiota bacterium | reverse complement strand
TTTCTGCCGTTTTCCTCTATGTTTTTTTTCATGCCTGCTGCATAATAGCCCATATAATTTTTTTCTTCAATATTTATCTTTACAATATCTCCTTCTTTTTTACGAAGAAGGTTTTCTATGAGTCCTGTTTTATCTTTTTCTCTTAATTTATACTCGTCGATAAAAGTTTCTGCATTTCGAAGAGTTACAGAAGAAGCTCTTTTAAACCAGTCTTCAAGCAATTCTTTCCCCAGTCTGAAGGTAAAGAAGTCTTCTATGATTGCTTTCTGATTCTGTTCTTCCAGGACTTCATCTTTAAAATTGACAGAGAGGAATTGAACAGAAGGTAAATGACCGAAATTGGAAAAAAGTTCATTTTTAAAATCTTCAATGATCTTTTTCCCCTGTCTGCCAAGTCCTATGACCAGTGTCGGTTTTATTGCCCGTAAAGACATGTGTCATCTCCTGTAATGCGTAATGCGTGATGCGTGATGCGTGATGCGTGATGCGTAATATATTATTACTGGTCACTGGTCACTGGTCACTGTAAAAGAATTCTACAAAATATGATTATTCCCTTTCATATACCGTATATTTCGCAGATTTTCGGGCTTTCTTTAACCACTTCAGGCCAGAAATAAAGTAATAATTTTGAGTTGCCGTAATTTTGTTTAAAGCCCCCTATTATACCTGCATGGCTTCCTTCTGTTATGACTGCTTTCCATGCGTCATAACCTTTATAGCCGCATTTTAACCGTAAATATTTTGCTATAACAGCTCCTGTTCTGTCTGCACCCCACTCACAGTGTATATAGGCTTTTTTATCTATGAGTTCCATTATTTTGGCTGTTTCTTTACTGTTCGGTACTTTTTCCGCATTCATAGGGCATGAGTAAAATATGAGCCCTTCTTTTTTTACTATTTTTTCTTCTTCCGAAGAAGGGGAATTGAGGGCAATAACAGATGTTACTCCCATAGATTTCAGGAGTTTTATATAGCTTCTTACCTTTTCTGTCGAGTTTCCATGATGTTCGGGATTGAAAAAACTTCCTCCTGCATATAATTTATCATCTATAACCCTGAAATTATAAGGATATTTACTGCTGCCCCATACATCTTCTTCTTTTTTACATACGCTTTTTGCCATAGATTCTGCAGCTATTATGAGTAACAGAGTAAAGATAAGAATTATTCCTTTAATTTTCATATATGTCACCTCTATTAAATTTTATAAACTTTCACGCCTCATGTTCTTCTACTCCTGGCCTGGGTGCCACTTCCAGCGTCATATCATCGGCAAAGGGAGAGCTTATTAAATTTTCCCTGTCCCAGAAATTCTGTATAAACATACCTATAAGGAGTGACAGGAAAGACCAGAGTATTATAAGAGTGGGATAACATTTTATAGTTGGTATGAATTTTGGCATTACCAGAATATTTGAAATATTATACATATGTTGTCCCTGGAAAACAAGGAGTTCTTCTTTTGGTACAAGATCTGGAATAACAGATTCCGAAAAGATCTGGCAGATAAGATAAGAAAAAAAGAAAGCTTCTATAAGTCCGAGTGTAACTATTTTGGATGTTCTTGCAGTTGCCTGTTTTGAATCCGATACCTGGCTGCTTACCTCCAGATATAGATATAAATAAGCTGAAATAAACGTCAGGATACAGATAATAAAAAAATGCCTTTCTTTAATTCTCAATGGAAAGGTCCAGCTTCTGTCGGAAAGGGCTATATTGATTAGACCCATAAGAATTGCTCCCCAGAGCCTGGGGAGACTTACCTGAAACAAAAGGAGCATTGCCTTTGTATCATCTATGTTTTTTGCAGTAGCTTTATTGATGAGATATACAGTGAGAAAGATGGCAATTACTGTAAATTCCAGATAATAGAAATATCTTTCCTCTATTTTAACATTCCAGAGACATGGCAGGTTACAGTATATCATAAATAGCAATATAAGTACTGTAGCCCCTCTTTTATTTATCAAAATGTGGATTAATTTTATCAGGAACGACCATTTCCAGGAAACAAGGGACAGATATCTGATTGCATTGGCCATGTCATACCGGTAAAGGAACCATTTTATTATTTTGGACTGGTCTACAGGGTCCGTGTCATCAGAGAAATCAAGGGAGCAGAAATATATCTCATTTTTTTTAAGAAATCTGCTGTCAAGGATTTTTTTGCATCCCTCTTCATCATTATAATGAATGCAATATCTTAAAGCTCTGTAAACAATGAGTTCTCTTCCATATTCTTCAGAATCTCCGAGAGAGACTGAGAGAGACTGGAAAAAATTATTTTCTTCTTCGTGACTGTCAAATAATTCAGGCAGTAATTCTATGAGGGTATAATAAATTTTATTTAAAAGTTTACCTTCCTGTTCTCTGTGCTCTTTTTTAAAGGTTTTTGTAATAGCTATGAAAAAGTCTGACCATATATTTTTTCTGAGTGGTTTTTCTTTTTCTTTTATGTAAACAAGCAGATGTTTCGGTAATTTTTCATGTTTTTTTATCTTTGAAGAAAAATTATCTGAGAATTCTTTATCAATCAGCAGATCGTCTATATAAGAAAGATCGTCATAAAGAGCTTTTGATTTTTTTTTCTTAAAGAACACTTTTATTTAATACTCCTGTTTTTTATAGTTATGTGAAAATCGTAACGTGTTACGATGTTATGAACTATAATCACTTGAAAAAAATTATATCATTTCGACTGGAATAAATCAAATTGCTGATTTAAAGGATTGTGTTTTAAAATGACAGGTAATTTTATATATACAGGTTCCGGGTTCCTGGTTCTGGATATTCTTAACTCATCACCTATCACCTATCAACATCATCAATTAATAGATTTATGAAATCACTTGTAATTTTCACTAAAAATGAAACAAAACACTATCATTTAAAGTAATTCTGAAAATTCACTTGTAATTATATAGTTAAATAAGTATAATATTAAAATAGATATTATTATAATTATTTATTTTTTTAAGGAGGAAAATATGAAAAAAAACAGGATTTTAGAACTATGCTGCCTTTTATTTATTCTTGTTTCCCTGTCAGGTCTGTATGTAATCGGATGCGGTGATTCCGGAACAGTTACAGGCAATCCGGTAAATCCATCTCAACCCACTGCAGTTCCTCCCCAGAAAGGGAATATTCTTGGAACACTTCTTAATGGCCAGGGAAGTCCTATGGGTAATTTGTTAGTGATTTTGAGAGCAGCTCTGGGCAGCCCTGAAATTGCAAGAACCACTACAGATAGTAACGGAAATTTTTCTTTTTCAAATATTACTGTAGGCAGTTATATTCTTGAGGCTCTTAATTCAGCCGGTGCAGTAATAGGAAGTGCAAATACAGGTGTAAATGCAAATAGTACAACCAGTGCTCAGGTTGTGGAAGGTACGTTCCTTCCCACTCCTACACCTACATCTCCTCCTACAGCTACTCCTGATCCCAGGACACCTACAGTATATATACCACCTCCGCCTCCGCCGGGGGCAACGTCCACTCCCACACCTACGGCAACTTTTACAGGAACACCTCCTACATCCACTCCTACGGCTACTGCAACAGGCCCCACACCTACACATACACGTACTCCTGTTGCTTCTACAAGACAGCCTCACGGAATAGCAATAACAGATAGTGGAAGAGTATATGTGGCAGAATATAAAAGTAACACTGTAGCTTATTTCCTTCCCGGCGCTACGACTGCCAGTCATGTCAGCACCGGTATAGGAACAAACCCTGAGTGGATAACTACGACAAACACCAATCAGGTATTTGTCACCAATTTTAACAGTGCCAATATTTCGCAGATTATTGACGGAGAGTCTACGGGAAGAATAATACCTCTTCCTTCCGGTACAATAGCAAGAAAACCTATGGGTATAACAACGGATAATACAAGCCTTTATATTGTAGATAATAATAATACCGATTTGCTTGTTATTCCGATTTCACAATTAACAACTCCTTTAAATTCTGATCCAAATACCTATACTGCCGTATATAATATACCGAATACCACAAATGCCAGATATATAGGATTCTACAGTAACAGACTTTATATTACAGCAGATAATAAAATTGTTATTTTAAATGCTGTAAACCCTCTGAATGATCCAAATTCTGTAGCTGTAGGAAATTCACCTATGGATATAGACATTGGTTCTACATATGCTCTTACCGGTAATTTTGGTTCCAATAATGCTTCAATAATGGTTACAGGCACCAATGCAGTTACATCCTTTGCTACCGGTAACGCACCGTATGGTGTAGATATTTTCTATGATTTGACGACGGGAGTTTTTGTGGCAAATATGCTGTCCAATACGATAACACGGGCGAATTTGACCGGTACAGTATCAGACTTTACTATTACAGGAGGCACATTGAATGATCCTTATGATCTGACCAGCAGTGCCAGAGATGAAGGTTATCTTTATGTTACAAACAGTGAAGGCGACAATGTATTCAGAATTAATACCGGCACAAGACATGTAGATACTATTACAGATTTAAAGCCATAAATTTTATATGAAAATGATGAAGTTTTATGCTCCACTGTCTATTCATTTTCATATTTGGTTGTGACCGATACGGTCATGCCTGTTAGTGTATAGGAAATTTCATTTTTAATGGTATAAAATCAATTTTTCAGGATTAATTTATTTAAAGGGAGTTAATCTGAATAATTTATTATCTGACAGACACAGTTTCCAGAAACTGTGCCTGTTTGTTTTTTTTACGGAATTATGGCAGAATTTTTGCAGTATATTTTTATTCATGTGGAACAAATATATTTATATTATTATTATTTCATATCTTATGCTCTCCATCTCATCTCCTGCATCTTCAGATCCGGAAAATCTGCACGATCTTTATTCCGAAAAACTCCATGTCTGTAAAAAAACAGATACGAAATTGAAAGCCCGCCTTGCAGGGGCAAAGCTTAAATTATTACATTTGAGTCATATTCGTTCTGCCCCTGTTACGGAAGTTACTATTACTTCCATTTCTCCCCTTACCGATTATCTGAACATGACCAGAAAATATTTTCCTCTTGCAGAGATAACAGGGAGATTTCAGGACTGGCGAAGTACGTCGAAATACAGACGCTGCGCAGGATTACATTATGGTTATGACATATATCTTGAGAAGGGTACGAAAATACCGGTTCTATGGGATGGCACTGTAACAGATGTAATTAACTGGTATGGCGAAGAATACGGAGTAACTGTTACGTCTTCCAGCGGTTTAAATCTTACCTATGGTCATGTAAGCCCCAGAGTGGAACCGGGACAGAAGGTATCAAGAGGGGATATTATAGCACTCTGCTGGAGTGATCATGTAGATTTGAAAATGAGGGACAGTGCCGGGAATTTTGTGGATTTTGCAAAATTTATTGGTGTTAAAAAAACACGTCCTCCCAGGACATATGAGAAAGAAAAGAAAATAGCTTCCTGTAAGATATTTCTTATAGAATCACTTGTTCATTTAAATATAGCAGAAGCCTATATGGAGTATATAAAAACTATGTCATCATATTACAGTGTTACTATGGCAGGTCTCTCAGAAGAGGAAAGGTTTTTTATCGGGAAAGACTCTAAAAAATACAGAGAAGAAATCGATTATATACTCAGCCTTAAAGGAATATTTGCTGAAAATTTCAGAATCAGGCAAAAAAAAATGTCTTCAATTGCAGGGCTTGTGGAAAAACATATTGCCCTTGCCCGGGAAAAGCAGAAAAAAAGTGAGGAGTTTTTATACACCTCTGAAGTAAAAGTTACATTTAAAGCTCTTCAGGAAAAAATGAATAAAGTAAAATCTGATTTTAAGCCTGTAAAAGAAAAATTTCATCCCTCTCCAGTGTCAAATGTGACGTTGAAATTTCCTCCTGAATATATTGTTCAAATCAAAACAGGAGGGGGAAAATCGGGGAATGATAAATCTTTGCTGGAAGCAAGAAATAATCTTTCCGCAGCCTTTGAGCTTTATATACAGGGAGTCATTACTCTGGAAAAACTTGATAATTTTAGATGGAATTACAGGAAGGTTTTGATGAAGTATAGAATTGAAAATTATTAAAAAGTCTTGACATATAAAAGACAATCGGTTAAAATAATGAAATACAATTCTTGATTATTTAAATAGAGAAAGGAAGATGACTATGTGTCTTGTAACAAAAGAAGGACCTGATTTTAAAGCCCAGGCAGTTATGCCGAATAATACATTTGAGGAATTGAGTCTGTCGAAATTCAGAGGTAAATATGTGCTTTTATTCTTTTATCCTCTCGATTTCACCTTTGTATGTCCTACCGAAATTATAGCTTTTGATAAGAAAGTGGCTGAATTTAAAAAGAAGAACTGTGAAGTTATCGGAGTCTCCATAGATTCTCACTTTACCCATCTGGCATGGAAAAATACTCCCAGGGAACAGGGAGGTATAGGCAATATTCAATATCCTCTTGTGTCGGATCTGGATAAAAATATTTCAAAAGCCTATGGAGTTCTGGTCAATGAATCTATAGCCTTAAGAGGCCTTTTCCTTATAGATCCGAAAGGTGTGGTCCGTCATGCACTGGTAAATGATTTACCTCTCGGCAGAAGTGTTGACGAAGCCCTCCGTACGCTTGATGCACTGCAGTTTGTAGATACCCATGGCGAAGTATGTCCTGCAAACTGGAAGGAAGGTGAAGAGGCTATGAAGCCTACTTCCGACGGTGTAGCAGGTTATCTGGCAAAACACGGGTAATTTTTTTAGAGGCAGGTCCAATGGCCTGCCTCTATTTTCTAAACTATTTCTACCTTAACTCCCGTAGATGCTGTAATTAATTCGGCAAATTTTGCTATCTGTTCTGTTTTAAAATATTTTTGATTATGTTCCTCTCT
>JBEHWP010000337.1:0-6894 GCA_040217665.1 Vulcanimicrobiota bacterium | reverse complement strand
CACATTTTTATTTATATATTAATTAAAAAATTAATATCTTCTATCGTCTCTGTTAAAACGACCGCCGCCGCCGCCGCCTCTGAAATTTCTTCCGCCGCCGTTACCGCCGGGTTTTCTTCCGCCGCCGCCGCCCTGTCTTTCTCTGGCTTCGTTTACTATAAGGCGTCTTCCGTCAACTTCTTTTTCATTAAGAGTTTCTATTGCGGAATTACCTTCTTCGTCTGTTCCCATTTCTACAAAAGCGAAACCTTTTGAACGGCCTGTGTCTCTGTCAACGATTAATCTGATGGAGTCTACTGCTCCATATTCTGTGAATAATGTCTCAATTGTGCTTTCATCTGTATCATATGACAGATTTCCTACATAAATATTTTTTGCCATAAATAATGGCTCCTTCCTCCAGATTTAACTGGATATTATAATACTTCCGGCTATTTATATCGAAGCTCGTCATAACCGTGAAGTCTTATAATTTCAGGAACCTTCCGGTAAGGAGACTTTCTCATAAACAACTCAACTTTCTTATTATAACACATAAAAAAAAAAAATATAGTCCCTAGCTTACAATTTTTTAAATTTTTTTTTTAATTTCCTATTTCAATACCGATTACACTGTATCCCTGGCCGAAAATAAATTTTATACCTTCATAGCTTAAATAGACTCCGAAGGTAGAAGGAAGTACATTTTTTAAATAATTATACTGAGTAGTTTCACTTAATAAAACCTCTGTGCCTTCATAGGCTTTTCTTACGTCTTCAATCCTTGACCCTACTTTTATGTTTTTTCTTGTCTGATAGGAAGGACTTGTTGTTATGACATTGGCCAGAGCATAACCGCCGCTGAAATATAATATGAGACCCTGAGTCGTATAATGGCAGACTACAGATGAGGCATTTTTATTATCTTCAATTCTTGTCGGATTTCCAAGAGCACTTTTTACCTGTTCAAGAGATACACCGCCCAGTTGAAAAGGGCCTACTCTGCCTGGTTCGATTATATTATCTGCTCCCTGCTGCTGTCCCTGTTGCTGCTGTCCCTGCTGCTGTCCCTGCTGCTGCTGTCCCTGTAAAATTTTGTTTTTATATGACCGGGCAGTTGTATTACCAGGGTCTACAGTTAAGACTTTATCATAACATGTTACTGCTTCATTATATCGTCCCAGAGCATACAGGGCATTGCCTTTATTGGTCCAGGCTCTTACATTGTTTGCATCCATACCTATAGCAGCATCGTAGTATTTAATAGCTTCTGCATATTTTCCCTGAGAATAGAGCTGATTTCCGTATTTAATCCAATCGTCTGCACTTTCAGCTTGTACAGGTAAGCTATAAACCATTCCTATTATGAAAACTATAACAGTTATAATGAATTTTTTTGACATGTTAACCTCCTGATACGTTGAATTTGTTTGTATTATAAATTATAACAGTTTGAATATGTTGAGTCAATCTACTTACTGACCTGAGCATAACTATTGAATTAATAATTTATGGCTGCTATACTCTTTAGATAAAGAGATATTTTACGAGAGGTGACATGTTTATGATAAGACCTGTTATGGTAATATTAACATTACTGGTATTTATATTTCCTTTACTGGCATCAGACGAACCTTTGGTACACATTAATGCCGGCCTTGAAGCCTATAAACATTACAGATTTGATGCAGCCAGGGAAGAATACGAAAAAGCCCTTTCCATATATCTTTCCGCAGGAGATCTTAACGGAGCCGGTGAGTGTTATTTGAACATGGGAGACGTATATTTTTCTCTCTGTCTTTATGAAAATTCTCTTTCCTCTTACAGTAATGGCTGTGAGATTTTCAAGAAATTGTCAAAAAAAGACAGAGAAGCTGTTTCATTAATAAATAAAAGTCAGGTTTATCTTACACTCAGGCTTTATGAAGAATCTTTAAAATCCTGTACAGGTGCCCTGTCATTATATGAAGAAATGTCTGATAAAAAGGGCATGGCCACAGCTTTATCTCATACAGGAGATATTTACAGTGAACTCGGACTCTACTCTGATTAGTTAAAATATTATACAGACAGTCTGTCAATGTTTATTGAATTAAATGATACAGAGAATATAGGCCTTCTTCTATGTAAAACAGGTGAAGATTATATTAAATCCGGCGATAAAGAAACTGGTCTGCAAAAACTTCAGGAAGCTCTGAATATAGCAAAAAATTCTCCTTCCATAAGTTATGAGCTTTTAATGAGAACAGGTGATATATGTCAGGAATATGGTTATTACGAAGAAGGCCTTGCAAAATATAGAGAAGCAAGAAAAGTAGTTAAAGACATAGGAGACACTTTAAAGGAATATAAAGCGTTACGTGAAATTGCCAGAACCAGTCTCCTGAAAGGCGATGACGAAGGCTCTCTAGGTATATATGATAAGGTTATGGCTATTGCAAAAGAGGCAGGTGATAACGGCGGAAGAATAGACGGCCTCTTCAATGTGGCATTACTTTATGATAAGCATGGCCGCACAGATGATTCTATAAAAGCCTATAAAGAATGTCTGAATTTTTATAAATCTGCCGGTAACCCTTTCGGAACGGTAAAAACACTCCAGAATCTTGGTTCTATTTATGAAAAAATCGGTTCTGCCGCACTGGCAGAAGAATGTTACAGGGAATCCATAGAAGAGCTTGAGAAGATAAGAGGTGAAATAAGGCTTGAAGAATTTAAGGAATCGTTCAGTGAAAAATTTATGCCCTATTACAGACATATGATTAATTTTTTAATCAAAGAGGGAAAATATAAAGAAGCTTTTTACTATCTGGAAATGGCAAGGGCGCGATCACTCCTTGATGCCATTACGGGAGCCAGAGTGGATATAAAAAAAGGTGTAAAGCCGGAACTGCTGGAAAAAGATAAAAAACTTCAATCAGAGATGAATTATCTTCAGTCTGCTCTTGTACGTGAAAATTCCCTTGTAAAGCCTGATGAAGAATCTGTCAGAGAACTTCAGGGGAAACTTCTGAAGACAAGGGAAGATTTTAAATCCCTTCAGCACGAATTATTGCTCAAGAGTCCTTCCTATTCATTCCTTACAGGTATAAAAAAGCCTCTTACCATCGATGAATTACAGAAGAAGGTTTTGATTGACAATCAATTTATTATTGAGTATTTTATAAAGAATGATAAACTGGATGTATGGGTAATAGGAAAAAATTCTTTTTCCTTTGTAGAAATACCTGTCACATCCGATGAATTGAATAAAAAAATTGAAGATTTCAGAAAACCTTTTGAAGAATTAAAGGGCAAAGAGAGTGTCTTTATTGATATTCTATCTGAATGTAATGGAAAGAATTTATCGGACCTTTATTCTATAATATTTAAACCTCTTATAGAAAAGATGTCCATACCTGATAATGCGGACCTTCTTATAGTTCCAGACGGAATACTTTATTATCTGCCCTTTGAGGCACTTGTAACAGAAGAGGGGAAAGAGGGTGATAGTAAAATTACCTTCTCCGGTTTTTCAGCAAATAAATATTTAATTGAAAAATATAATATTTTCTATATACCATCTGCAGCATTGCTGGATCCTTCTTTAAGGGAAAAGAAAGAAAAACCTGCTGGTACCTTTCTTGCTTTCGGAAATCCTGATTTTACTGTTATTCCAGATGTACGGATTATACCGGGCATGAATAATTTTATCAGGCTTCAGGGAGTGGATAATTATTATTTTACTCCTCTCCCCAATACTGAGAAACAGGTGAAAAATATATATGATATGTTCAAAAAAACAGGCAAGTCAGAGGTTTACACAGGTATTAATGCTACTGAAGAGAATGTAAAGAGTAAAGTTTCCGATTATAAATACCTTCTTTTTGCAACACATGGATTTTTAGATGAAGAAAATCCCATGTATTCAGGTCTTGTATTTACGCTTAAAGGGAGTAAAAATGAAGATGGTTTTTTGAGAGCCATGGAAATCCTGAATTTGAATTTAAAATCTGATCTTGTAGTTCTGAGTGCCTGTGAAACAGGTCTGGGAAAAATCAGAACAGGGGAAGGTGTTATAGGCCTTACAAGGTCTTTTATGTATGCCGGTTCCCCTTCTGTTGTTGTAAGTTTATGGAGTGTTGAAAGTGCCTCTACTGCCATGTTGATGGAAATATTTTATAAAAATCTCATGTCAGGTATGACAAAAGCAGAAGCTTTGAGAAAGGCAAAGATTACTCTTATGAAGGAAACAGAAGTGTTTGAAGGAAAGAAGTTAAGTTATTCTCACCCTTTCTTCTGGGCCCCCTTTGTACTGGTAGGAAAATAATTAATATATAACAGGAGAAAATAAGTGTGAAAGAAAAATTTGAAAAATTCAATATTATACATATTATAAATGATGACGAATATGACTCTGTTTATCTGGTTGAAGATAAGATGGGATGTGAGAAATTTATTCTGAGAAAGCTCCCGGGTGATACTTCAAATCCTCTTTATAATACTGCCGTAGTGGAGTTTAAAGAAATGAGTAAACATGCCGCTACCTTATCTAAAAGACCATCTTCTCCTGCCATAATAGATGTTTTCTATGAAGATGGAAGCGGTTACCTTCAGTTAGAATATAAAAGTGAAAAGAGCCTTAAAGATATTGTATCTTATCCTGCAATAGGGAAGATACTGAATAACCGTTATTTAATAATAAGAGGTATTGCGGGAGGAGGTTTTGGTGTTGTTTATCTTGCCCGTGATACAACTCTGTCAGGTAAATACAGGGCTGTAAAGGAAATGTCGGGAGATGGCCCGGACCCTTCTGTAGTCGAAAGAAGTTTTCGAATTGAAGCACAAATACTCTCCAGACTGGAACATCCCTGCATACCTGCAATAACAGATTTCTTTATAGAAGAAAATAAATTATACCTTGTCATGGATTATGTAAAAGGGGAAACTCTTAAGAAACTGCTCCGGAATCTTCAGAAAGAGGATTTTTTCTCCGAAGATCAGATACTAACATGGGCTCTGTCCATAGCAGATGTTCTTGAATATCTCCATAACAGAACAGAGCCAATATTGTTCAGAGACATTAAACCTGACAATATCATGGTAACAGAGGAAGGAGATGTAAAACTTATAGATTTCGGTATAGCAAAGGTCTTTGCAGGGCCGGGAGCCGATACGACAAAATATGCACTTTATACTGAAGGTTATGCTCCTCCGGAACAATGGGCAGGAAAAGCGGAAAAGAGAAGTGATGTCTATTCCCTCGGTGTTACAGTATATCATCTTCTGACAAAGGTTCATCCGAAAGAAGTGGGCCCTAATTTCCCTCCTGTAGAAGACATGAACCCGTCTGTATCACATGACCTTGCCGGAATAATCAATAAATCTATAGAAATTAAAATTTCCGACAGATATCAATCAATAGAAGATTTTAAAAAAGATCTTCTTTATATAAGGGAGAACAGGAAGAACCGTAAAAAAATAGACGAACACCTTCTTAAAGGAGAAAATTACGAACATGCCGGTGATTTTTTTAATGCAAATTTTGAATATCTTAAAGCACTTGAATATGACAGTAATAATTACGTAATTCTTTACCATGTTGCCATATGCTGTGAAAAGCTAGGTTTTATCGATAAAGCTGTAGAGCACTATAATAGATTGCTAAAACTTTCTTTGCCAGAATCTCTCAGAAAAGAGGTAACGGAAAAACTTCAGGTTCTAAAGGGCACAGATTCGGAAGTTGATGAAGATGATGAAAGAACCATAGTTTCTCCTTCTGTCTCTCTTCCTGATTCCATTTTGGAAAAAACAGAAATTCCCTCATTTAATGGAGAAGAAATAAAAGGCCATACTGTTGCAATGGAAATCACTTCGCCTGGCAGAAAGAAACCATTTAATAAATCAATATTTTTACTGTTTATACCTCTTTGTTTCTGCGGTTTAATCTCAATAATTGCGGTAAGTAACTTTATATTGAAACATTTCCTGGCGCCGATTCCTTCTGTAACTCCTTCTCCTGTTTCAATGATTACTCCGACTCCTGAAATGACCCCTTCCGGTAATGATATAAGCCGTGCCAGGGAGTATTATGATAAAGGCAAATATGCAGACGCTATGAAAGCTGTCGCAAAGACTTTAAAAGACGAGCCAGATAATATTGAAGCCTTATTGCTTCTTGGAGATATTTATAGGAAACAGGAAAAACCGGACCTTGCTATGGAAGAGTATAAAAAAGTCCTGAAACATGATGACAGTAATCAACTGGCTCATCTTGGACTCGGCCATATTTATAGAAAAAAAGGACTTATACAGGAGGCTCTCGATGAATACAAAAAAGCTCCTGATCAGTCAGGTAGTCATAATAATTCAGGTGCCATTTATGCCGGTCAGGGAAAAATAGATGAAGCTATAAAGGAATTTAACATGGCGGAAAAGATTGACCCCTCGGATGACAGAACATGTATAAATCTGGGAAGTGCTTATTATGTAAAAGAAGACTGGAAGAAATCTACCGTTTACTATCTTAAAGCCATAGAGAAAAATTCGAAAAATGCCGAAGCTTATTACGGTCTTGGCATGTCTTATAAGAAAAGAGGTTTATATGAGAAGGCTATAGAGGCGTTTAAAGCATTTATAAAACTTGCGCCTGACGATCAAAAGGTTCCCGATGCGAAAAAAGAGATAGACTCTCTGAGTAGCGAGTAAAAATGTCCCTTCTACTTGAAATAGTGAAAAGTGAGTAGTGAATAGTGAGTGGAAGCATCCCGTTCTACTCACTACTCACTAAGGATTGCAACAGGTAAATTGGTACCCAAAAAATATGGAACACGCTCCTGTCCCTGTCCGGGCTCTGGAGGAAAAGATATGCCGTATTAAAAGAGAGTTATAAATTATATAGACGCAAAATATTAACAGTCTGCAAAACCAGTTTGC
>JBEHWP010000336.1:0-6910 GCA_040217665.1 Vulcanimicrobiota bacterium | reverse complement strand
TATGACAGGTATTCCCGAGAGGAGAATCTGAACGTTTTCTCCTGACGGTGTAAGGACTACTATCAAAATATAAAAAATTACAATAATTATCTTTACAGAAGGATTTGTTCTGTGAACTGATGAATTAATATTTAAATATTTCTCGAAATAATGGAGACAGCTCATAAATGTTCCCTGTAAAATATAACTACTAACGGGAAGCTATATATTATTATCCGATTCTGTCCGGAAGTTAAGACTATTGACCGTACCGTTCATAAAAGAGATTTCCCCGTAGAACCAAGGGTTACTCTGGCATGTTTAACACCTCTTACAGTATTCAGCTTTGCTCCGATTTCTCTTATTCTGTCTCCCTTCCCTTTCACTGCAAGAACTTCCAGACAATTGTGTCTGTCCAGATGTATATGAAGAGCGGAAAGTATATTTTCGTGATAATTATGCTGTAAATCTGTAAGAACTTCATTTATCTGCCTTACTTCATGGTCGTAAATAAGGGTAATAGTTCCAACTGTTTCTTTATCTCCTTCTTCCCATTCACTTTCTGAAATAAATTTTCTTATCATATCTCTTATTGCATCGGAACGATTTCCATAGCCCTTTTTCTCTATTAATTCATCGAAATTTTCCAGCAATTTGTCTTTTATGGATATACTGAATCTTACTGTTTCACTCATATATAACACCTTTCCAGACAGTAACCGGTAACCGGTTACCTGTGAAATCTCATATAAATTACCTCTTTTCAGGTACCACTATTACTTTCTCCCTTTTGCTCTTTTCCCCTTTTCTTTAATAAAAAAGCTAACATTATGGCAAGCAGAAATGTTATAACTGTGCCTGTAACTCCTGCAAGAGAGGTAGATAAACCTTCCTGTTTAACTCCCGGCAATGTATAATCAGGAAGAGGAGCTTTCCATTTTTCCTGCCCTTCTCCGCTGGAAAGGAATTTCCTGTCTTCAGCCACTTTTTCCAGACCGTCCGGATATTTTGAAGCAAAAGGCGATAGAAAAAAAGCCAGTAAAACAGATACTATTAAAGCACCTGTTATGAAATTTCTCATATTACCTGACCTCCTGTTCCAGCAGATCTGGCCTGATTTTCAATAAAAAACTGAGAGCACTTACTGTGATAATAGCTTCTCCTGCCCCTATAAAGGCATGAACTATCACCATGGCAGGTAAAACGACTATCAGTGAAACCCTGCCTGACAGGGCAAGTTCCATGGCACAGGCGACTGACGCTAAAACGATAGAACACCAGCTTGCCACGAAAGCACCTGCTAAAATGCCTTTTCTGCCTTCAATAATTTTAGATATAGCCAGATAAATATAATATCCACCTGTAGAACCAATAACACCCATATTAAATATATTTGCTCCCAGCACTGTCAGTCCTCCGTCCTGAAAGAGAAAACACTGAACTATAAGAACAGATGACATGACCAGACATCCTCCCCATGGGCCGAGTAATATGGAAGCTATGACACCACCCATAAAATGGCCTGATGTACCTCCTCCTACAGGGAAATTAAGCATCTGAGCAGCAAATATGAAGGCTGCCATAACACCCATAAGGGGAAATTTTCTTTCATCAAGATAATTTTTGACCTTTACGACTGAAATTCCGAGAAAACCGGCAGAAACAATATCAAGGGTAACCCACGTTTTTGTATCGAGAAACCCGTCCGGAATATGCATAATACCACAACCTTTTTTCGTGATGGGGAACGCGTGACTTAAGAGCTGAAAGTTACCGGATAAAATAGTACTTTTTTATAAAATTATAATACTAATACAGGAAATAAGCAAGAGAACAAAGAAATTTAATAAGTTAACAAATTGTTAACATATAAATATTGCAAAGGAATCAAAATTACAATAAAATTATATAATAGTTTATATATTTTGTTGTATAGATAATTGCATCACTGAAATTCCACATGTATTTATCTATACAAAAGAGTATAGTATATGAGGAGGGAAAGTATGCACATAGGAGATAGCTATAAAAGCAACCAGATACTGGGTTCAACCGCTATTAACGGGAAACAGGCACTTACAGTCGATACAAGAACACAGGATGGTATGATACTTGTAAAACATGATGAACCTTCCGACAAATGGGAGCCTGTAGGAAAACTTGAGGGAGATCTCAATAAGGATCAACTGACAGACGGATATGGACTCTGGAAGGATAAAGAAGTAACAAAGGGGCATCTGTGGTGGAAGAAAACCATAAGAGAAAAAAACAATGAAGTTGAATCTGATGAAGTGAGAACCTTTAAAGATATAGTAAATGATACATACCTTTCTTCAGGTGGACGTTTTGACCCTGATTATGTCCTTAAATACAATGATATTACAATAGCATCTGCAAGCAGTGCTGTAACAGGCTCGTTCGGGCTATTACTCAGTTCTGTAACATGTGAAAAAGAGATTTACACAAGACGCATCATTACAGAAAGCGATTTACCACCTGTTTAATTAAGAATTTTATAATAAAGAAATTCAAATAATAAAACGACAGATCTATCTGTCGTTTTATTATTTGACTTTTATTTATATTCTGGTTAAAATTTTGATAAGGAATATTTTTACGGAATAATTTATTCCGAATGTAGACTGATATTATAGAGGATTTAACATGAATACAGCTTCTCTGGAAACTGTTATAATAAAAAAAAGATACAAGCTGATAAAAACCCTTGGTACAGGCGGAATGGGGTCTGTTTATCTTGCTCATGATATGGAGAAAAATATGTCTGTTTCCATAAAAGAAATGCATAAAATTTCCGACCCTGTAGAAAGAGCAAAAGATATAGGACAGTTCGGTAAAGAAGCAAAATTCCTGACAAAACTTTCCCATCCAAATCTTCCCAGACTATATGAATTTTTTTTCGAAGATGAAAGACCATACCTGGTCATGGAATATATAGAAGGAAAAACTCTTGAAGCAATAATGGAAGAAAATACTCATCCTGCAAAAGAAGAACAAATTCTTCAGTGGGCAATAGAGTTATGTGAAGTATTACATTATCTTCACAGTCAGACTCCTCAGATAATATTCAGGGATCTGAAGCTGTCAAACATTATGCTGGATAAAAAAGGAAAAATAAAACTTATTGATTTCGGTATTGCAAGAGAATTCAATCCCCGTAAGGATACAGACACAATAAGAATGGGTTCTGTAGGATATGCTCCTATGGAACAGTATGCTAAAGGAGGCCAGACCGATGTAAGAACAGACATTTACGCTCTCGGTGTATGTCTTCACACACTTCTTACAAAAAACGATCCTGCCACGACACCTTTTTCTTTTCAGGATGTTTATAAATATAATCCTTCTGTTTCCCGGAGCATGAATAACATCATAATGAAAGCGCTGGACATAAAACCGGAAAAGAGATTTCAGTCAGTAATGGAATTACTCGAAAAACTTAAAGAAGAACTTCCTCTACCTCTTATTAAAATAACTCCTGATTTCATAGATGGAGGAGATATCATTTACGGAGAGAAAAAAAAAGTTTCTGCTATAATCACAAATATAAGAAAAGGATTGTTATCGGGAACACTAAAAGAAGAACCTTTAAAAGGTATAGAAGTCAGCGTTAAAAAATTTGAAAATAATTACCATGAGCTTACTCTGGAAATAAATTCAAGTGATTTTGAACCTGATAAAGAATACAGGGAACGAGTAATTTTCACTTCTACCGGAGGAGATGGCCATATTGACATATACTTTAAAATTGTCCTCTCTAAAATCAGACTGGAAACAGATGTATCTTTTCTGGATCTCGGCACATTGAAATATGAAAGAGAAACATGTCAGGAAATTACTGTCTATAATTCAGGAGGAGGCACACTGACCGGGAAAATCTCATCTTCTCAGGAATGGCTCATATTTACTCCCGATACGTTTACATCAAATGAGGAAAAAATAAAAATCTCTGTTAAAAAAGACAGACTTCCTGAAGGTTCTCTTCATGAAGGCATAATAAATATAGAATCAAACGGAGGAAATATGAATATAAATACAGTGCTCTTCAGACCTGTAGCAGAGATATTTCCTCACGAGATTGATTTAAAGGTCACAGCGGGGAAAAATATAAATATTCCTCTCACAATTATTAATAAAGGGAGAGGTTTTTTAAAGGGTACTATCTGCAGCAATTCGTCATGGATAAAATTATCGTCTCATATCATTTCAGGGAATATCAATTATCTTAATATGTCCATAGAATCGTCAGAACTGAAGAAAGGGAAAAAATACAGTTCTACGATTGAACTTGACGGGAACTGCGGTAAATGTTCCGTACCGGTTTTCATAGAACCTTACTCTATCATGAAAACATTTCTGAAATGCTGTTTCATTCTGTTAATATCTCTGATGATAGTTGTATCCGTCTATATCCGTTATACCATAGAAGAAACGAATAGAATAAATTTTCTTAATCGTCTTTCAAATATTCACTCCCAAATAGCATATGTTACGGATCTGAATGGTTTCGGGACAATCTGCCTTATAAACCCTGATGGCACAGATAAAAAATTAACAGGGAAGGGATATTTTTCAGGATGGTCCCGTGACGGGAAAAAGTTTATATGTTCCTCACCTGAAGGAGTTTTTCATATAGTGAATATAAATGAAAGAATATACGAAGAGAGTATGAAAGGAATTAACCCTGTATGGTCCCGTGACGGAAAAAAGATAGCATGTCAAAAAAACGGGGATATAATACAAATAATAGACATGGAGACTCATAAATCTATCTCTCTTATATACGGGCAGTATCCTTCATGGAACAGTTCCGGAGAAAAACTGGTTTATACTGACAGAACATCTGAAAGTTCATCCATAAAAATGATTTCCATAAAAAACCCTGTCCCTGAAGTTCTCGGCGATGGCTTTAATCCGCTCTGGTCTCCTGCTGAACATTATATAGTCTGTAATCAGGACAGCAGGACTCTATGTATTATAAGACCTGACATGCCCTCATGGAAGAAGACTTTCCCGGGAACAGAACCTGCATGGAGTTTCAGCGGAAAAAAAATTGCCTTTCAGAGAGATGGTATTATATATATTTTCGACACAGAAACAGAGAAAGAAAAAAAAATTACGGAAGGTTACGAACCATCCTGGTCTCCTGATGAGTCATATCTTGCTTTCAGCATGAATGGTATATATGTGATAGAACTTTCTACAGGTATGGCCGGCAGGATTGCAGAGGAAGGATATAAACCTGTATGGAGCAGAGAGCAGTGACCGGTTATCAGTGACCAGTTACCGGTTACCGGTTATAAATAAGTTATTGTTCACTGATTAATCATAAAGAGAGGAAAAATATAATGAAAAGAAATAATATAATAATTATCTTTTTAATTATTCTATTAATTCCCGTTACAGCTAAAACCATATTTACCAGATGGGGGTCTCCCGGAAATGATTGCGGTGAATTTAACGGTCCCCGCGGCATATCGGTAGATATATTTAAAAATGTCTATGTCGTGGATCAACTCAATAACAGAATTCAAAAATTTGACGTACACGGAAATTTTATATCATGCTGGGGAGATAAAGGCACAGATAAAGGAGAATTTAATCTTCCTGACGGCATAGACGTGGATATGGAACAAAATATATATGTATCTGATAGCTGGAATAATCGTATACAGAAATTTGACAGTAACGGAAAATTTATAACAAAATGGGGAGGTGCCGGTTCCGATAATGGCAAAATGAACCTGCCGTCCGGTATTGCCGTAGATATGGCAGGCTATGTTTATGTAGCAGACAGGAATAATCACAGGATACAAAAATTCAGCAGTTCCGGAAAATTTATAAGTGCATGGGGAGAAAAAGGCTCAGGTACCAAACAGTTTATGTCACCAACAGGTATATCCGTTTATCAGTCAAATTATGTCTATGTGGCAGACACTTTTAATAACCGGATCCAGAAATTTGATTCAAATGGAATTTTCCTGAAAAAATGGGGAGCTCCCGGCATAGAACCGGGACAGATCAACAGTCCTTCAGACATAGCCATTGACGATATGTCAAATGTATATGTAGTGGATCAAAACAATACGATAATTCAGAAATTTGACAGTGAAGGAAGATACATAAAAATATGGGCAGCAGGCACAGATTTTGCCTATCTTTCCATCGGTCACATATGTGGTATTGCCCTGGACAGAGACGGATATATCTATATAACAGACTATAAAAAATGTTTTGTCCAGAAGTTTAACCAGGATTAATGGGATGAAAAGTGGATAGAGGTAATCTCTCTGCAGATAAAGGGATTACCTCATAAATCTTTTAAGGCTGCGGGGCAAATACCTGTATCCGATGGTTATATGTATCAGAGACATAAACATTACCTGATGAGTCCACCGCTATGCCGGAAGGGTTATTAAATTGTCCGTCACCACTTCCCAAAGAACCCCACATTGATAGATAATTACCGAGAAAATCAAATTTCTGTATCCGATGGTTATTTCTATCAGCTACAAAAACATCACCAGTAGTAGAACTGACAGCCACTCCGTATGGATTCATATCTGTACTGTAATAAGAACCCCACTTTGTTACAAACCGGTAATTATTTCCTGTCTCACCTTCTGATCCTCCCACAACCACTGTCCCTGTAAGAGTATCCACAGTGTAAGAAAAACTCCCTGTATAATCGAATGTATGGGAATAACTCCCTCCCGGAAGTATTGTCTCATTTATAGGATTTCCAGAACCGTCATCTGCAAATGTTATTGTATGGGAAACCGTGTCGTTATTTACCCATAAAAGGGTGTCTCCGAGACATATCGGTATCGTCTCGGGAGAAAGGGATGATGTTATCGATACTCCCAGATTAACAGTATCGGTGTTCAATCCCGGCTGAAGTGTTTTATTTATT
>JBEHWP010000335.1:0-6917 GCA_040217665.1 Vulcanimicrobiota bacterium | reverse complement strand
AAAACGAAATCATCTTTTATTGTATCATAAGGTTCAGCATACTTATAATTCGATTCGCCATTTCTACTTTCATACAAAATATCTGCTTTACTATTAAGATTTGACATGTATTGCTTCCCTACCATACTTGTATTCATCTTTACACCTTCCTTTAATATAAAATTAAAATATATTTTTACTTTAACAGAATAAAAAAAAAATACAAGTAAACTTTGTTAACAAAATGTTAACATTTAAAATATTAAGGAATAACATTCAAGCTTTATTTCCCGGAAGTCGATAAAGAACCGGTTATAAATATATCATTTCATGCCGAAGATTTACATGGTAAAAACCAGACAATACTGCCCGTAGAATACGAAGAAGCTCTAAAGAAAAAATCATAAAAGATTACTCAATCAGCCCCAGATTACGTACTTCTTCTACCAGACTTTCCGGTTTTATCGGCTTTGGCATATAAAAAGTGGCTCCACCCTTATAATAGGCTTCAAAAACCGATTTAGGATCATTGAGGGCTGTAATCATGATAACCTTTACTTCTTTTGAGCCTTTAATCATCATTTCCTTTTCAATATCCCTTATTTTCTGTAATGCCTCGTGGCCGTTCATATTGGGCATCATAATATCAAGACATATCAAATCATAGGGTTTCTCTTCCTGCCATGCCATAAGAAAAGCCTGAATCGCTTCCGCGCCGTCAACAACAGTATCACAGTCACCGTACTGGGTAAGGACAGTTTTGAGCAATTTTCTTATGTAAAAATCATCTTCTACAATTAAAGTCCTCATAACACACTCCTAACCGGATGAATGGTCTTTAATATATGAAAAATTCCATTCAACCTTTACAGATTTTCCAATCAACTTATTATTATAGTGCATTTCATAACTTATTAGAATTTAAATAATCGTGACGCATAACGCGTAACGCGTGACGGGTTTATCCCAGCACATCACGCATTACGCTTTACGCATTACGAGATTATTATTTATAATGATAATTTGTATCCTATTATAACATAATCGGCTAATTTATGAAAAAATTAATAAGATATCAACAATTTTCATTATTTATTTCGGAGCAGATTAAAGCTATCTGTTTACCTGATATGCAGGTGAGAAACAGTGTAGTTTTTACTCCTCCTTCAGTTAATTTAAGCCTTTTCCGTAAAACGTCCGGTTCCACTGCAGTTCCCCGTTTTTTTATAACTATTTCACCGATCTTTAAATATTTTAATCGCCTGTTAATTTCTTTTATACTGAAAGGGAAAACTTCATCTATCTTCCATACCCTGGCAAGTGGGGTTTTAACAGGTTTTTCTCCTGTAAGATAGGCTATGGAATGATCCATTTTCATGGCATTAAGCTTCCATGCAAGCCATTCAACCATATGGCCTCTTATAATGGCAGGGTCAGGTTCATATATATAAGAAAGTGGTTCTTTTACAGGCACAGGCTCTACTGCTTCTTCTTCAATATGAATATTTTCAGGTAAAATAGTTACGGATCTGTTAAAACCATATTTATGAGAAACATTTTTCCGTAAATCTCCGAACCAGAGAACTGCTTCTTTACAGATCCTTTTATGAGAAATAAATTCCACTTCACAATCAGGCGGTATTGCCTCATAATCCACACCGGGCAATATTTTCACACAGAGATCGGGCACAGTGGCTCTGAGTGCCATAAGTTCAACGATGGAAGGTTCTATATCACTAAGATTAAAAACCCTCTTCCCTCCCTTTCTCCGGGAAGGATCGGCAAAAGCTGCATCAACATGCCATGGCCTGCGAAGATCTTCACAGAAAAATTCTATCTTTTCTGACAGGCCCAGTGCTTTAGAATTGGCTCTCGCCATTTCCAGACGGACTCTGTCTTTATCTACAGCTATAACATGATGACTGATTTCTGAAATACTTAACAGATCTCCACCTATACCGCATGTAAGATCGGCGATTTTTTTATAATCAGCAAAACGTTTTGCCCTGTGGCGGGCAATAACCTCGCCGCTGGCCTGTTCCAAGGCTTCTGAAAGAAAATACATAAGATGGGCAGAAGAGAATTTTTCCTTTCCCCTGTTCCGTAATATTGCTGTTTCAACAAGAGCAGAGGCTTCCTGCACTGTTACCTCTCTTCGTAATTTTTCAATTACGGGAATAATATTACTCAAATCCATCAGGGAAAGTTCCAGAAGTTTTTCCTGTCCCTTATGACTCAATAAAAAATTAAGATCTTCAAAACTTACAGGATAAGACATTTTTCATTATTTACCGATTAATTTTCAGGATACTCTTTATTTACTGTGATAAGCATAAATAATACATAGTTACTCTCGTGACGCGTAACGCAGGGAGGTTCATAATGCGTGATGCGTGACAATCGTGATGCGTAATAGGCAGTTTTACTTTTCACGACTCACGTTTAAGCCCCACGTATTGCAAGAAATTCTCTCATATCATCAGAGCCGGCCCATTCTAGAAGGGTCTGTTCATTTTTTGCTTTAATATTTATATCTGCTCCCATGGAGAGAAGAAATTCCACCAGTTCCTTATCTTCGTAAGAAACTGCCCAGTATAAAGGTGTCAGTCCTTCACTGTCTTTAACATTCACATCGGCACCGCTGTTTAACAGTAATTCTGTCAATTCTCTGTTCTGAACAGTTACCGACCAGTGAAGAGGGGTTTCTCCGTCATTGTCTTTTATGTCAACAGCAGCACCTTTATTTATAAGCAGTCTGACAATTTCTTTTTTCTCATTATTCACTGCCTTATGTAAAGGACTTTCTCCGGAAGCATTTTTATGGTTTATATGAGCCCCTTTATCTATAAGGAATTCCGCTGTTTCATATCGACCGTATTCACAGGCAATATGTAAAGGCGTGGAACCGTCTTCATCGGGGCAATTCACGTCAATGCCTTCAGATATAAAAAAATCTGCTGTTTCCTTATGACCGTATAAAGAAGCTGAATGTAAAGGTGTCATTTTTTCATCTGAATGTTTAAGACATGCTCCTCCGGACATGAGAAATTCTGCCATATCCCGGTTAAAAGCCATGTGTAAAGGACTAAGACCGAAGGAATTTTTTATGTTAACATCTGTTCCGCCATCTATAAGAACTTTTGCTTTATGAATATCACCTGAAAGTGATGCACAGTGAAGAGGCATTACACTGACATCTGCACCTCCGCTCATAAGCAACCGTGCTATTTCTCCATGACCTTCTGAAATAGCCATTTCTAAAGGTGTCCTGTCATAATCATCTTTAACATTTATCTCAGCCCCCCGGGACAGGAGAAATGCCACTGTATCTTTATGACCTTCCAGTGATGCCTTATGTAAAGGTCTTTCTCCCGAATAGTTTACTGAATTTATATCTGCTCCCCCTGATACAAGTAGTTCAGCCATTTCTTTATATCCGTGAAGGCAGGCCATATGTAAAGGTCTGTCTCCTGCATAGTTTACAGAGTTCACATCTGCTCCTCCTGATATAAGTATAGAGGCAATTTCTGTGTTATAACAGCAATGAAGAGGAGTAATACCAAAAGGAACTTTATTGGCATGAATTCTTTTAGAAAGAATCGATTCCACAGAGTCTTTATCGCCTTTTACTACAGCCAGGTGTAAATTGATAGATGCTCCTCTGGATACAAGCCAGTCAGATATGTTTTTACAGTCTTTATCCCATGCCACCCATTCCAGAGGAGTGAACCCGTTCTGATCCTTTATATTTATATCTGTACCTCTTGCCAGCAGTAATTCTGCCGCACCTTTTTCCTGTCTGACCACAGCCCAGTGCAGAGGAGAAGCCCTCAATAGAAACATATAGACAATTTTATTCAGGAAAGAACCTGCAAGACCGGGACATACCATATAGTCAGAATAGAAAGGGTTTTCATGGTGATGGCATGATACAATGAGAAAATGAATACCCATAATCAATATACCGGCAGTACATATTATGGTAATAATATAATTCCTGCTTATATCATCACATATAAAAAAACAGTAAAAAATTTCTATAACTATAGTTATAAATATTATTATAAAAATTCTTTTTATGTTAAGAGGAGCAGAATGTCTTTTTCGAGTTTTTACGGATTTCCGGAAATTATACATATTGACGACACCTTTTTATGGGTGAAAAGTGAAAAGTGAAAAGTGAAAAAGTATTACTATTCACTATTCATTATTCACTTTCCACCATTCACTTTTCACTGCTAAATATCAAGCTCTCTGAATTTATTATTTATCTCCAGGAGTTTCTTTTTATCTCTTCCCTCTATGTAATATCTGAGCACTGCATCTGTTCCGGAAGCTCTTACTTCCCACCAGAAATCCTCAAAATCTATGAGAGTGCCGTCTCCTGCCCATTGAATTTTCACTATCTTCGGGAATGTGAAATTTCCGGCTTTTGAATTTAACAGTTCTCCTGCTTCAGAAGGAGATTTCCCGACAAGGGATTTAAAGAAAGCTACGACTCTGTCTCTTTTCAAAAGTCCTGCAGCTTTTGCTGCTTTAAGTTCTTCAGGGGGAAGGTTTTCATTATATAATGTTACATCCATTCTGTCATAGAAACGACAGGTAATATCATATTTTTCAATAAGATGAGTATAAAATTCCGCAAAGGACGTACCTTCCAGGTAGAGTTTTGCAGCAAGTCCGAGTATGACAGTGGCGACCTGCATGCCGTCTTTTTCTTTTATGGCAAGGCTCTTCTTTTTCCCGTTCTTGCTTATAATATAATCAGGCCCTCCCATGGCGGCACCTCCGCTTTCTTCCGCCATTATTATGACTCTGGGGTTCTTACCGAGATTTATCTCTTCTCCTGTTACTGTTTTTACCAGGACATCACTCTTTCCACCCTTTTCCTGAAGCTGATGTTCCAGGTTTTCTACCATGTCTCCGAAATATTTAAATCCTACAGGAACCTGTACCAGTTTCTGTCCGCATTTCACTGCCACTTCTCCTATGGAACGGCTTGTAGGATAGGTTTCCATTACAGTCCAGTCGTATTTATCAAGAAGATCTGTAGATTTAAGTTCTTCTATACGAAAAGCGGTGAGCATAAAATATATCTGGTTAGGTTTGAAATAAACAAGGATTCTGTCTTCTGTATAATCATCTGTTTCAAGGCCTGCAGACTGTGCTTCTTCTTTTACTGTCGCAGGAGCAGTAGTAACTATATTATATCTGTCTCCGTCAGGATCCCATATAAAAACAAAAGAACCGTAAGGTACATCTTTTAATAATTTCTGTGCACCGATGTTTTTATAAATCTGCCATTTACCGGGATCGACACCGTAATTTTCTCCGTCTACAATGCCTATACCGTGATAATTAGAATCTTCATCCTCGTAAATATATTTCACGGCACCTTCATTACCTGTGCTTATACCAAGATAATTGAATACAGGTTTTGATGTCTGGCCCATAGAACCGCCTATGGCGCATGCATAGGCCACAAAACCTTTAGCTTTTGCTTTTTCCACAAATTCTAACGTTTCTTTTGATACAATAGACTTCAAATACTCTGAATAGACGTCTGTCACATCAAAATCTTCAGTTATAAGAGGAGAATTTTTGGGAGCAAGTTTTATTACATAGCCGGCTCTGATAATCTCTCTTACCTTATCTTCAATAAGTTTTGCTTCTTTTATGAGCTGTTTTCCGTCTTCATCCATCGGTTTCCAGCCACCTTTAAAATTTGGGGAATGGCTTGCAGTAAAATTTTCTCCGTCTGTATATTCATTATAAAAGACACCGAAGGAAGAATACCATATAGGTGTTGTCTTTATAGATTTTCTGAGATGAACTCTGTGACCGTGAGCGGCATAAATCCTGGATACAAATCTTATGAATTCCTGCGTATGGGGCCTTACTTCTCCTCCTACATGATTTTCTATCTGTCTCTGTCTGTAGAGTTCGTCATAAACTGAAGCTTTTGCCTCTGCTATAATGGCAAGTTTTACTGCATTAAAGGCCACAGAACTGTTAAATGGATCAGACGGATCAAGCTGTGCCCTGTATCCTGCTGTGCCCAGGGCGAAAGAATTTGCCCATTCCACAAGTCCCTCACCGTTTATTAAATCTTCTGTCAATATAATTTCGTCTTTTTCAAATAAGTTTTCCATAAGAAACTCCTCTCTGCCTGAAAGTTCTAACGATAGATTAACATACATGATGATGATACAAATAGCAATAAAACAAATTTTTCCGGATAAATTCTTTAAATCTTTATTATCATACAGTAATAGCATATATGAGTCAATATATTTCACAGACTACACCTCTCATTTTTTAACGCAATCGAAAATAACTCTGACTAATTATGGTTATTATCATACAGTTACACGTCACGCTCCAGACAACCTCTTAATGAGTCACTTTCCTGACAAGATCGGAACATGAAAGTTCATAAATGGCTTTAGAAATTTCAAAATGATTTTTACCTGTTTCTTTAACAATATCATTTATATTATTTTTTCCGTCCAGATAGGCTAAAATATAAAGTTGCTCCGGTTGAAGCTGAATAATAGCGGCATTTTCCGGTAAATGCAGTTTAAATGTGTCTTCATATGAAGAAACTACTTTTCTTATTTTTTCAACATAATTTTTCCTTTTGATGAAATCTGCAAGCAATTTTTCCGTATCGGCCCATATTGTTCTTACTTCAGGCAATAAATCGGGAGAAAATACAGCTTTCCCTCTGGGCCAGTGAAAAGCATAATTGAAGGCTTCTTCTCCTTTAAAATCACCGCAAGAAGAATGAATAATATGTCCCTTATCTAAAAATATCTCTCCCTGACCTTCAGGAGAACGGATTTCGATCCTCCCTTTTACTTTTTTTGAACACAGATCTATAAGCAATTTTGTAAAATCAATTTCTTCCAGATTAAATTTTATCTTTTCATCCATAT
>JBEHWP010000334.1:0-6917 GCA_040217665.1 Vulcanimicrobiota bacterium | reverse complement strand
GCTGTATCCGAAAATCATGGATAAAGAACCGGCGGAAACAAAACCGTTAATATCCAGAAGATTTATTATTGTGTTTCCGGGAGATACAATATCTCCTGTCAATACTTCCGCGTCTGAGAGTATTTCTCCGTCAGTTATACTCCCGTCAATTTGACCGAGATAATTAAAGGCCACTCTCTTACATTCCAGTTCTTTCAGTTCTTCCTTATTATCCGAAAGATATCTCAGAACTCCGTAGGAAAGGCCCCTGTCAGGTATTTTCCTCAGTATTTCCTTTACAGATTTTATAATAATCCCGTAATCTGTCAGAGAAGGACTCTTCAGATGAACAGGGAATATGGTAGTAAACCATCCTGCTGTGCGTGACAGTTCCACTTCTCCGATAGTTTCTTCCCTGCCATGTCCTTCCAGATTTATCAATAAATCCGGTACATTTAAAGAACGGTAAAATGCCATAAGAAGGGCGGAAAGCAGTATATCATTAATCTGCGTGTTATAGGCAGAAGGAAGGTTATTTAATAAAAGTTCCGTCTCATGACAGGACATGGAAATTTTATAGTTACTTATGTCTGAGTATGTAGACTCTTTATATTGCACCGGCATAGCAGTAGAATCTTTAAGAACGGAAAGCCAGTACGGTCTGTATGTTTCCCCTTCTGAAACATAATCAAGGAGAGTTTCAGACCAGTCTCTGTAAGAAGACGTTTTACCGGGAAGCAGGGCAGTCAGACCGTCAGAAAGTCTTTTGTAAATCCTGTTAAAATCCCCAATGATTATTCTCCATGATACCATATCTATACACAGATGATGTATGGCTATAAAAAGCCTGTCTTTACCGTCTCCATGGCCTTTAAAGAGACACGCTCTTATGACGGGGCCTTCTGTAATGTTAAGAGACCTTTGAAGGGAATTGCATTTTCCCGTGATAAAAGCAGAAATATCTTCCGATACAGACGATAGATCTGTCATATCCACTGAAACATAAGTTTTCTCTGGAGTTTCATAGTATTGAATCCATGATTCTTCTTTTTTGAATCTCAGCCTCAGGCTGTCATGATGGTTAGTTAAAATATTCAGAGTTTTTTCTATGATTTCTCTGTCTCCCGGCTGTTTCAATGTAAAGAGAAAAGCCTGATTAAAGTGGTTGAAATCTTCAAAATCCTGTTCAAAAAACCATTCCTGCACCGGTATTAAAGGAACTTCCCCTGTAAGGATTTTATCTTCTTCTTTCTTTTTCAAAGGGAAAACTCTTTCAATGGACATAAGCTCCGAAATGGCAGGGTAAGTTTCCAGCATTCCTGCAGATATATTAATACCTGCCTCTCTTGCCCTTGCCACTACCTGAATACTCATAATAGAGTCTCCTCCGAGACTGAAGAAATTATCGTTAATCCCTACAGACCCGCATCTGAGTATATCTTCCCATATCTTTGCCATAAATCTTTCTTCTTCTGTCGTGGGAGCAACATAGCCGGAAGACATAAGACTCTTATCAGGAACGGGAAGAGCTTTTTTGTCTACTTTTCCGTGAGGAGTGAGAGGAA
Organism: Vulcanimicrobiota bacterium; assembly: GCA_040217665.1. Lineage (GTDB taxonomy): Bacteria > Vulcanimicrobiota > SpSt-956 > SpSt-956 > JAKJGF01 > CALARM01. The sequence continues at coordinate 5,373 of JBEHWP010000334.1, read as the reverse complement.
TCTTATCTATTTTCAGTATATGACGGGGGATCATATAATCAGGAAGACTTTTCATAAGATCCTTTTTTAATTTATCAGTGTCTAAATCTTCATCTGAAATGTAATAACCGCAGAGATAGGGTCTGTTATTTTCATCCATATGATCCACTACGACTGCATCTTTAACAGTATCAAAACCTTTCATGGCCTGTTCAATCTCTGCAAGTTCTATTCTAAAACCTCTTATTTTAACCTGCCTGTCTATTCTTCCCAGAAACTCAAGATTGCCGTCAGGAAGCCACCTTGCCAGATCTCCTGTTTTATACATCCTCTCACCGGGTTTAAAGGGATTTTCCACGAACTTTTTCTCTGTAAGTTCCATCTGGTTAAGATATCCCCTGGAAAGGCCGTAACCGGAAATGCAGAGTTCTCCCGGAACTCCTATGGGCTGAAGGTTTTCGAAGGAATCTGTTATATAGACAGAGGTATTAAAGGCAGGTTTGCCTATGGGAATATTTTCATAATATTTATCAATGATAAAAGCACTTGTTTCCACTGTGTATTCTGTCGGACCGTAACCATTATATACTTTATATCTCTGAGGAATGAAACTTTTTAATTTTTCACCTGCTATTACAATCCATTTAAGAGATTGATTCTCCGTAAGAGCCATAAACTGTTCTCCGAACTGAGTGGGAAGAAGGGCACCGGTAATATTATGTTCTTCGTAATATTCATTCAACCGGGAAGGTGAAAGTCTTATTGATTTCGGGATAATATGAATTGTGGCACCGGAAAGAAGGGAAGGAAAAATTTCCACTACGGAAGCATCAAAGGCAGGAGCCATATATTTCGATGTATTATCATGTTCCGTTATGCCCCGGCTATTTATAAAATACATGGAGAGATTGACAAGAGAACGGTTTTCTATAAGGACACCTTTAGGTTTTCCTGTAGTTCCCGACGTATAAATAACATAAACAGGATCATGAGGAGTGTTTATTTTTTCAGGGTTTTCTTTATTTCCCCGTAACAGATTCTTTTCGTCAAGCTCATAGATTTTTTCATGAAAAATGAATTTATTATAAAAGCTCTTTTTTGTAAGGAGGAATTTTGCACTGCTATCGGAGAGCATATAGGAAATTCTCTCAGAAGGGTAGTCGGGATCTACGGGAACATAAAACCCGCCGGCTTTTAACACTCCCAGAATAGCCACTATCATTTCAGGAGAAGTGTCCATAAGTATGCCAGCAGGTTCTTCCTGTTTCAGACCGTTTTCTCTTAACTTCCATGCAAGCTGATTTGCCTGTCTGTTCAATTCTCCGTATGTAAGCGTCTGTTCTTCATATATAACGGCAGGCTTATCATGGTGAAGTTTCGCCTTTTCTTCAAATAACTGCTGAACTGTCACATGTTCGGGGATTTTAAAATATGTATTATTAAATTCTTCAAAGATAATATTTTCTTCCTCAGTGGGACACATCTTAATTTTTGAGATTTTTTTATCAGGTTCCGAGAGGGCATCATTTAACATCTGGCAGAGGAGACTGTGAGTTCTTTCTATATGTTCCAGAGTGAATTTTTCCGTCTGATAGGCCCATTCAAGTTCAATATATTTTTTACTATCTTTTTCCAGAATATGAATTGCCATATGGGATATTTCATAATCGGGAACGATACGTTCAATCTTTTTCCTTCCGTCTTCAGGCAGAGGCAGTCCTACAAGGGTTATATTCAGAAGATAATCAGGTCTTATGCCATACGTTTTCCTCAGTTCTCCTGCAAGAAGATCAAAGGGGTATCTTGAATGGTTTTTTATAATATTATTCACATCGGAGCTGTTTTTTTGAACAAAACTGTTAAAATCCATATCTTTATCCAGTTTTATTTTTAAAGGAATTGTACTTACAAACATTCCTGTCATCTTCTTCTGTTCCGGTGTAGTTCTGTTGTGGTTTCCGCTTCCTATGACCGTTTCATCTGAAGAAGTAAGTCTGGATATATATATGGCAAGACAGGAAAGCAGAATTTTAAAGACAGATGTTTTATATTCTCTGCAGTATTCATATATTTTTTCATTTAATCCATCAGGTATTTTAATACACTTATATTTTGCAGAAATATTATCTGATTTTGCTTTTTTTTCTGAAAGATTTACCTCTTCAGGGAGAGGAGAAAGGTAATTTAACCAGAATTCTCTGTCTTTTTCCGCCTCTGAAGACTCAAGATATGCTTTCTCGTCCGAAATAAACTCAATATAGGAAGGATAGGATTTTTCTTCAGGTTCTTTACCGTTTCTGAACACTTCATAATATTCTTCGATTTCTCTGAACAGGAGATCTACAGTGCCGCCGTCTGAAATAATATGATGTATTTTCAGATAGTATCCTTCTTCCCTGTCATTGAACTTCATCAGAAAAAAGCTGAAAAGATCGCTGTCTGCAAGGACAAATGGCTCATTGGATTTATTCTCAAGCCAGTTCTCACAGTTTTTTTCATCCTTATCGGAAAAATCCATCAATTCCGGCACATATTTCTCAAATGGAGTTATATATTGCACAAACCGGGAATCTACCTTTTTGAGTCTTATTCTGAGGCCTTCGTTCCGTTTAATTACTATATTTATAGCTTTCTCCAGGGCTGAAAAATCTATTTTTTCTCTGTATTTAATTGTAAAAGCTATATTTGCAAAGGATGTACCTTCATATTTTTCTTCCGTAAACCAGATTCTTTTCTGAGGATGTGTCAGTTCATAATGTTCCATTTTATATTCCTTCCTTTCTACTGTAAATCATGACGCGTGACGCGTAACGGGAGAAAACCGTTTATTACAAACGTATGCTCTCATCAGTATTTCAAACATACGTAACTCCTGTTATAAAAATCATGTATTGGAGTCTTCATAACAACAACCATGGCCGGTTCGGTCACAACAAAATGAGAAGTTATTCCTTGCGTCACGCGTGACGCGTTACGCGTTACGATTCTCACCATCCCCGATGTATTATTTCATCATTTCTTCCGCACTCTTAATATCGGAAACTATATTAAATAATTTATCAAATTTTGTTATTTTAAAAACATTTAATACCAGATCAGTCAAGGAAGAAATCACCAGACATCCGCTTTTGTTTTTTATTTTTTGCCCCAGTATAAGTATAAGACGAAGGCCGGAACTGCTTATATAAGTAAGTTCCGACATATCCAGAATAATTTTTTTCACGTCGTCTTCCGTTATTTTATTGAATTCCTTTTCTATATCATCACATTGAAATGTAGCAAGCTTTCCTTTTAACTTGAACACCGTTATACCATCATTTCTATTGATACGTTCAATCATAGAATAATCTCCTTTCTTCATGTCTGAAAATATTTGCACTCTATATCGTAACGCGTGACGGGAGGAAAACGTTTATTAGAGTAACAGCTATGACCAGATCAGTAATTTTTTATTATATCATAATTATACTTATAGTGTATTTCATAACTCGTCAAAATTTAATTAGTACGAGCAAAGAAGCGATATTAAACGCCTCTGGCTGCGGGGCGGATTGAAAGGTATGGGTGTTATTTTGTTTATATATTAAAAAAACTGCAAATCAAAGGAATTACACCAACAGACATGACCGGAGCAGTTACAACGAAATATGAAAATTAACAGACATTGAAACATAAGACGTCATCATTTTCATATAAAATCTTAACAGAGACCATTATCTAACCAAAATTAGTTGTTATATCATACCAATACTTCTTCAGGGGTATCTTTTTTGTATTTATGACAGCATCTTCCCTTATTCACTCTTCACTGACAACAGAAAAAGGTGCAATCGTCAAAAGCTTTGTCGTAAATCTCCTCTTTTCTTTTATTAACAGTGTGGTAATAAAGATTGAAAGTGCCAGAAAAATAAAACATATGAAACATATATGAAACCCTTTTATTATATAAACCGGATTCATTTCCTTTCCGCCGACTGCCGTATAATAGGAAAAAAGAGCTGCAAAAATCGATATGCCCGTTGAGCCGGAGAGAGCGCCGTTCAGGCCGGTAAGAGCAGAGGTAATACCTTCTTTTCCCGGCGGAGCATAACCCATAATAAGGGTGATATTTGCAGTAAGAAAAAAGGCAAGGGCAGTGCCATAGAGTATCAATGAAATAATAATGTAATATGGTGATATAGTGCTGCCAAACATGGAAATCATTATTATAGATATGGCCATTAAAAAAGTAGAATATAATGTAACCGTCCTGGGGCCATATCTGTCAGAAAGATAACCTGCAAGAGGTCCCAGGAGAGTGGAAAGAAGTGGCATAATCATAAGATATATTCCTGTTGTAGCAGAGTTAAAATTCCTGACAAATTCAAAATAAAACGGAAAAAGAAAGGAACTGCCCGAAAGTATCATACCGGAGAGAAATGCTGCTATAAAACCAACAGACAGTTCTCTGTTTTTAAATATCTTAATATCCATAAGAGGTGAAGATATTTTTGTCTGACGATGAATAAATAAAAGGAAGGTGAAAAGAAAAATGACAAAAGAGACAATAATAAATGGAGATTTCCATCCTTCAGTGTTCAGCCTGTTCATGACGGCAGTTATGGCACATAAACATATAAAACTTAAGACTACACTTATAAAATCTATTCCGGAACCATCAGGTCTGACAGTTTTTTTCTCAGGCAAACATCTGTAAGCCATAATCAGAGCAATCAGACATAGAGGAATATTTATATAAAATATCCACTTCCAGGTCAGATATTTTATAATAACTCCTCCCAGAGGAGCACCGAGAGCGTATCCGGTTCCTCCGGCCACTGCAACAATGCCGAATACTCTGCCTCTGATTTCAGGAGGAATATAATGTAATATCAACACGCCAAATGTTGAAGCCAGTATGGAAGAGGCAATACCCTGAATAAATCGGAATGCGCTTAACATATAAATACCGGTGGAAAAAGTACACAGCAAAGAAGCAAAAAGAAAAATAACAAAGCCTGACATGAATATCTTTTTCGGACCTTTTATATCACTGAGTTTCCCGAAAAGCAGAAGGAAACAGCTCATTGCAAGAAGATATGAAACTACCACGATTGAAACTTCGGAAGCATCTACATTGAAATACTTGAGAAGTGTGGGGAGAGCAATATTTACAATACTGCCGTCAAGATTTGCAAGAAACACGCCTATACAAATCGGAATCATTACAGATATGTTACTTTTATTATCTTCCATGTTTTATATTTACACATCCCTTTTTATTTTTTATTATAAAGCTTTTCACCCTTTAAGTCCAGAATATCTGAATCTATCTAATTTATTTAAATTTTTATTATATCATCTTTTACTTAAATCATGGATATTATTTCAGTCATTTTAAAGAACATATATGTT
>JBEHWP010000333.1:0-6951 GCA_040217665.1 Vulcanimicrobiota bacterium | reverse complement strand
TTACTTCTATATTATTAAAATTACGGTAATAATTTATGAACTTTATAGTATATTTCATATAAACAGAGAGAAAGGAACAAATCATGAATAAAAAAGAAGGTACTGTCATGAGGGCAGAAAAAATCGAAAGAGAAAAGGGATTTCCCTTTACGAAACTGGGAAAAACAGGTTTCATGGTAAGCCGGGCAGGTTTCGGATGCTACAGAGTTACGGAAAACAACGGGGAACACTTTGATGCTCTTACAAAAGCTTTAAGAGAAGGGATAAATATTATAGATACTTCCACAAACTATATGTGGGGTGAAAGTGAATTACTGGTGGGAAAAGTAATGGAAGAGCTTGTAGAAGAAGGTACACTCAAAAGAGACGAAGTGGTTATAGTATCTAAAATAGGATATGTTCAGGGCCCTGCTATGGAGATTTCAAAGGAAAGAATCAGGGAAGGGAATCCTTTCCCCGATATGGTTTATTATGATGAAAACTGCTGGCACTGTATACACCCGGAGTTTTTACAGGATCAGCTCACCAGATCCCTTGACAGGCTTGGCATGGAAAAACTGGATGTTCTCCTCTTACATAATCCCGAGTATTTTCTTTCTCTGGCAAAAAAGAAAGGGACAGACAGAAAAGATACGGAAAAAGAATATTATTCAAGAATAGAAAAAGCTTTCATATATCTTGAAGAAGAAGTGGAAAAAGGAAGAATTTCATGGTACGGAATTTCTTCAAATTCCTTCCCTGTGTCTCACGAGGAAGTCGAACATACGTCACTGCAAAAAATTCTGGATATTGCCGGACATATTTCAATAAATAACCACTTTGCAGTTATACAGTTCCCTGCAAACCTGTATGAAGGAGGAGCAATTTATAATAAGAACAGGGAAGGTATGTCCCTGCTGGATATTGCAGGTGAAGCAAATATCGGAACACTTGTAAACAGGCCGTTAAATGCCTATCGAAACAATCAATTAATAAGATTGAGTGATTTCGCTATAAAAGCAAGAATTTCAGATAAAGACGTGGACGAAGAATTAAAAGAATTTACCGTTACAGAAAACAACTTGAAAAAAGAACTGAAATATTTCCATGAAGGGTTCAGCGATATACTTACAGATAGATGGAATAGATTCTCCGGTATAGAACACTGGAATATGGTAAGGGGTAATTACTTCATACCGCGGTTCGACCAGATTATACATGGACATGAAGTGAAAGATAAAGAACTGGATAAATACATAAAATCATTTAATAATATGATGGGGAAAATAGGCGATTACTATATTACTAAAGCCATAGAGAAATCCGATAAAATACATGAACAATTAAACAGGTTCTTACCTGACTCTATAAAACATGCCACCCTTTCCGGGAAAGCTATCTGGATGTTACGGTCTATGCCCGGTATAAGCAGTGTGCTCGTAGGAATGAGAACAGAACATTATGTGGATGATGTACTGAAAAGCCTTAAAATACCGGAATATAAAAACGGTTACGAATTATGGGATCTGTGGAAAAATAGTGAATAAAGTTATTTTTTACAACCCCTTAAGAAAATTCATACAGAAGTTAAATCTATGGTCAGCCACGGCGCACAGGGAGAATGAATTCTATAGTAATGGTTATTATGCCGGACGTTGAAATATCCATTATATTTGTAACGGCATCATAGTTTACCCTGTAACCGGGATAATGAGATATAACTGTTCCCCTCCATTTTTACAAATAATCTTACAGGCAGGATTGAGCATAGAAAAATGGAAGTAAATATTATGGATTATGTATTTACAGTACCTGTATCAGACAAATATGTCATGCACAGCCCTCTTCATAATATTACTGCTCTTATGAACAGATCTGCAGTAGAATCATTGAAAGAAGGGAATTTAAAGAAGAAAGATCTTTATGAGCTTTACAGAAGTCTTTCAGAAAAACCGGCATGTATGCCAGAACCTCACAGAGGCCCTGTAAATCCTGATTTTCTGGGTCTTATTCCTACCAGATCCTGTAATTTCAATTGCCTTTACTGCGGTTTTGGTTCCAGTAAAGACACTTCTGTCATGGATTTTTCTCTGGCCATTTTATGTGTGGACTGGATGGCAGATCATGTGATAAAACAGAACAGAAAAGAGGTTGAAATACATTTCTTCGGAGGAGAGCCTTTTTTTGCACCTGATGTAATAAGGGTGGCAGTATACAGGACTAACATGGTCTGTGCAACATACAACGTGAAACCTGTCTTTAAAGTTTCTACAAACGGTTTTTTCGATGAAAACACCTGTTCTTTTATCGGAGATTATTTTGACACAGTAGTTCTTTCCCTGGACGGCCCTGAAGATATTCAGAACAGATACAGACCTCTTAAAAAGGGAGGAAACACATCGCATACTGTTGAAAGAAATGCCTTTTTACTGGGCAGAAGTCCTGCCGAACTCTGTATCAGAGTATGTGTTACAGATGAAACAGTGGAAAGAATGGAAGAAATTGCTCACCGGATCTGTAGAATCTGTAAACCTTCTTCTATAGATTTTGAAGTTCTAAAACAGACAGAATCGACATATCTCCGTCCTCCCGATCCATGGAAATTTGCAGTAAATTATATAAAGGCTGCAACTGTTGCGAGAACCTCTGGTGTTACAACGGTCTATGGCCCTGCATCTACATGCACACTGCAACACAGTTTCTGCCCTGCAGGGAAAGACACTATCATTGTATCACCTGAAGGAACTATAAGTGCCTGTTATCTTCAGAAGGAAGAATGGGAAAAAAAAGGCCTCGATTTAACCTTCGGTCATATAGATAATTCAGGGATCCATATTAACGAAGATAATCTAAAAAGCATAAGACACCTGACAGATGAAAAAAAACTCTGCAGAAAATGTATTGCCAGGTTTCACTGTGCCGGAGGGTGCCATGTGCATCATAACACTGAAGAATATGATGATTTCTGTATTCAAACACGTATAATCACAGTGTGTAATCTCCTTTATGACCTGGGATATACGGGACTTATGGAAGATTTTATAAATAACAGGAAAGAACTGGAAAAAATGGTATTTCAGGCTTCCGATCTTATAGGAGAATCGTGACAGGTAATGGTTCATACGCATTACACATCACGCATTACGATTTCATGAATTACGACACAAATATTACAAACGAAGGGAAATCCACCCGTCACGCATCACCCGTCACGCGTCACGGCCCCATATCCTGGACAGTGGAATACAGGGGTATAAGACTCATTAACAGAGAAACAGGAAACATATTATTTCTTCCCTGGCCTGAAGCTGCTCTGTGGGATATGATTGAAGGAAACATAGAGTCTGAAAGAATTACAGATGTCATATCTGCAATTACCTGCATGGATAAAGAAGAAACAGTTCTGTGGATAAAAAAGACTATTTCACTGTGGGAAGAAGGGAAGTGGGTGGTAACAAAATAATTATGGCAAACATATCTGTTACACTGCTCTGTAACCGTAAATGTTCCTATTGTTTTGCAGAATCTATCAGAAAAAAGAAAATCTCTCATGAACAGTTTATGTCCCGTAAAACATTTCTTATGGCACTGGATTTTCTGAAAAGATCCGGTATAAAACATGTAAAAATCCTGGGAGGGGAACCTTCCCTTCACCCTGACCTGACATGGTTTATTGAAAAATCTCTGGAAGAAAATTTTAAAGTTATTATATTTTCCAACGGACTTATGGAGAAAAAACTTCTGTCATATTTAAAAACTTTACGTTCCGGAGAAGTGACTGTTATTGTTAATATAAACTCACCTGAAGAACAGCAGATTGAAGAAAAAGAAAAACAGCTACAGACCTTCAGGGAATTATCCGAAAAAATTACGCCATGTTTTAATATACATAATCCCCTGGTAAAACCTTCTTTTCTTATAAATCTTATAGAAGAATACAATCTCGGCAGAAATATAAGGCTCGGCCTTGCCCATCCATGTCTTGACCATGACAACACTTACCTCCATCCGAAACATTATGAAAAAGCAGGTTCTTCTATTGCAGATTTTTTCGAAGAATCTATGGAACACAGAATAGTATTAAATTTTGACTGTGGTTTTGTTCCATGTATGTTTCCCGAAGGTTTTATTGAAACAGTCCATCTCCACCCTGTGCCTCCAGGACTTCACTGCGGCCCCATGCCGGATATTATGCCCGATGGTTCCATTGTTCCATGTTACGGCCTTGCATCACGATGGCATTTGACTCTGAATGACTCTATTACTGCAATGGATTGTCAGGAAATATTCAATGAAGAACTGCACATATTTCGTATGACAGGTATTTATAAGAAATGTGAACTGTGTAAGTGGAGGGAAATGAAAACATGCAGAGGAGGATGCCTTTCGGCAGCTATGAAACGGGTGAGAATCAGTGAAAAGTGAATGGTTAATAGTGATCAGTGGCGACCCTCTGTGGTCGCCCGGTACCGGTGAAAATACGCATCACGCATTACGCATTACGCATTACAATTACATATTGACATAGGTGCCTTAATATTCTAAGATATCAAATTAGAAACCATTTACCGGAAGGATGATGATTTTTGTGGAAGAAAAAAAATCACAGAAGAAAAAACCTGATGAAATCCAATCGGAAGAAGAACCGGAAATATTTGCCGTTAAACGGAAAGGATCAAAATGGGTTCTTACAAGAAGAGATTTCCTTACTGCTACAGCTGCTGCGGCAGGAGCTTTCATATGTTCCGGTATTGCAGACGGCAAAGGAAACAGCCATGAAGACGCCATGTCTCACAGCAAAGCTATAAGGGCTCTTGCCATTACATCTGACGGTAAATCTCTTGTTTCTGGAAGCGATGACTGCAGTCTGAAACTCTGGACTCTCCCTGACGGTGCTTTTTATAAAGCTCTTGAAGAACATAAAGACGGTATAACTGCTCTTACAATAAGCCCTGAAGGACTTATCCTGGTTTCGGCAGCTAAAGATAATACTATAAAACTCTGGTCAGAAGGTCAGATAAAAACACTGGGAGGGTTACCGGCACCTGCCTGTGCTCTTATATTTTCTCCCGATGGCACAAAACTGATAGCAGGCTGTAAGGATAATACAATAAAGATATGGGATTTTATGGAAGAAACTGTAAGCGGTCTGGACGGACATCTTCTGTCTGTTACCGCTCTTTCCATTACTCCCGATGGAAAAATTCTCATATCAGGCAGCACAGACAGAACTATAAAACTATGGGATCTGTCTACAGGTGAACTGTTAAATACCATTACAGGTCATAATGAAATGATTACTGCTCTGGCTCTGAGTCACGACGGAAAAATACTCGCTTCAGCCAGTGCCGATAAAACAATAAAACTCTGGTCTTTACCTGACGGAGCTATGCTAAAAAACCTGTCGAAACATACCGGATGGGTTACTTCACTGGCAATAACACCTGACGGGAAACAACTCATATCAGGAAGCAGAGATAAAACAATAAAAATATGGTCTTTCCCCAGAGGAACACTGGTTAAAACACTGAAAGGCCACAATGACTGGGTTACTTCACTGGCAATAACACCTGACGGGAAAAACTTTGCATCGGGAAGCACAGATAATACAATTATCATATGGAATTTACCTTCAGGTAAATATAAAACATCTCTTGTGGATCTTAAAATATGTTCCCATACAGTAAAAGGAATCCAGTATAAAATTCAAACAGTTACCGGGGAATGGATAGTTTATACCATCCCTTACTGGATGATCATACCTGCAGGAGCCATATGTATCTGTAACTGTGTGCCGGGAAGTATTGCAGCATCCTGTGCCTGTGTTTCTTATGACATGAGCTTTATAGACAGAGCAGCATGTAACTGCGTTTCCTACGAAGAATGGCTGAAAACTTACAAGGATACCAAAACTTATACTGATACCTATACATATACCTATACATATACCTATACATATTATACTACTTATTATTATCCCAATTAAGGAATCGTGATGCGTAATGCGTGATGCGTAATGTGTGATGCGTGACGCGTGACGGGTGATGCGTGACGCGTGAATGGAGCATTTTACTAAAATCCATAAAGATTTACCTGTATTTCTTATAGAAGATTATAATATATTATATATTCCCGGTTATATATGCCGTGTTTCTCCTTCCGCAGGAGAGGAATTGAAAAAGTTTTTTGCCTCTTCAAAAAATTATGTTTCCGCAAAAGTAAAAAATCTTGCTCTTAAACTGACAGAATGTGCTTTAAAAGTTCAAAAAACATGGGAAAAGATTCTGAATTCGCCATTTGAACCTGTATGCCTTACTCTTTATCTGTCAGACAGATGCAATCTTAAATGTTCTTATTGTTATACACATAAAGTAAGGAGAGAAAAATCTTCTATCGATGAAAAAGCTGTAATTGCAGGAGCAGAATTCGTATTACATATATGCAGAGAAAAAAAACACCCTTTCCTTTTTGTCCTCCACGGCGGCGGTGAACCGTCCGTTCAATGGGAACAGGTAGTGAGCTTCGAGCATATTACCAGAAAGATGGCAGAAGAATTTAATGTGCCATGGCATGGGACTATCGTCACAAACGGCGTAATGGAAGAAGAACATGTACTATGGCTATGCAAACACTTCAATCATATAGCCCTGTCCTGTGACGGCCCTCCTCTCATTCAGAACAGGCAGAGGCCTCTAAAAAACGGAGAACCATCATCTGCCTGTGTGGAAAGGACGGCAAAAATTATTAACAGTCAGGGAATATCAATGTCGGTTCGCGCCACAATCACACCTGAAACAGTTATATATCAGTCTCATATTGCAACATATCTTTATGAAAAACTCTCTGCCCTTAATATGAGATTTGAGCCTGTCTATGAAGTATGGAACAGAGACAGAGCACCTTTTAAAAGTGAAGATGCTTCACTCTTTGCAGAACATTTTATAGAAGCACAGAAAAAAGCTGAAGAACTGG
>JBEHWP010000332.1:0-6973 GCA_040217665.1 Vulcanimicrobiota bacterium | reverse complement strand
TCTGGGCAATTACTCCCACAAGGGCCGATGCCACAAGGAACGGCTCTATTCCCATATCTATGAGACGGGTTATGGCGCCTGCCGCATCATTGGTATGGAGTGTGCTCAATACAAGATGTCCTGTAAGGGCAGACTCAATGGCAATCTGCGCTGTTTCTCCGTCACGAATCTCACCGACCATTATAATATCGGGATCCTGACGTAAAAAACTTCTCAGAGCCGCAGCAAAGGTAAGACCTGCTTTGGGATTTATCTGAACCTGGTTTATGCCGGGAAGCTGATATTCTACAGGGTCTTCTACTGTACATATATTGTCTTCAGATGTATTTAACATGTTCAGTGCAGTATAGAGAGTAGTAGATTTTCCGCTTCCTGTAGGACCTGTAACAAGGATCATGCCATAAGGTTTAAATACAAGATCTTCAAATACCGCCCTTGTGTCAGGCATAAGCCCCAGTTTGTCAAGGCCTATCATAACGGCGCTTTTATCTAAAATACGCATTACTACCTTTTCTCCGTGAACGGTGGGAAGGGTAGATACACGGAGATCATATTCTTTATTCTCATGCTTTAAATGTATTTTACCGTCCTGAGGTATTCTTCTTTCTGCAATATCAAGGCTTGCCATAATCTTTATACGGGATATCATGGGAGCCTGAATATGTTTCGGAGGAGACATGACTTCATGAAGAACACCGTCTATTCTGTATCTTACACATACATTTTTCACTCTCGGTTCTATATGAATATCACTGGCTTTATCATTTATTGCCTGGGTAATAATCAGGTTAACCACTCTTACAATAGGTGCTTCCTCTACAAGTCTTTGTATCTGACCTATATCAAATTCATCCTGTTCTTCAATCTGTTCGAGATCTTCGAAATCACTCATGGCAATTCCCGTGACTTCTTCATGGACTTCCATAATACTTTTTCCTCCGAAGTGATGGTTAAGCGCTCTTATAATACTTTCTTCGGTAGAGATCATCGGTTCAATGTCGAATCCGGTAATAAGCCTTATGTCATCAATGGCAAAAACATTTAAAGGGTCAACCATTGCAAGAGCCAGTTTCTGGTTTTCCTGTCCTACAGGTATAACTTTATATCTCTGGGCAAGATGTTCCGGTACAGTTCTGGCAAGCTCAGTGTCAATTGATACTTCATCAAGGTCAATGAAGGGAACACCCATTTCCTTACCTATTACTTCTGTAACCTCTTTTTCCGTAACATAGCCGAGATTTATTATGATCCGTTCCAGAGATTCATTACTGTTTTTCTGCTGTTCTATGGATTTTTCCAGCTGTCTCGGTGTTATAAGACCTTCCTCCAGAAGCATTTCGGCAATATCTTTACTTGAAGAACCTGATGTGTTTAACATAATATTTCCTCCTTTTTTTAAAAAAAATTATGAATGATGATTAATCTTAAGAGATCGTAACGTATAACGCGTAACGGGTGGAATGAAATGTTTTGTTCTCTTTAGGAGATTATAATTAGTGAAAGGTGAGAATTTATATGCCAATCAACAGGTAACTTTCGCGTCACGCATTACGCATTACGCATTACGACGAATAACTGACTCTTAATGCCTCTTCAAGAGTTGTTATTCCGGAAAGGGCATAAGAGAGAGCTTTTTCCCTGAGAGTAACAAAATCTTTCCCCATAAGCCTTTCTTTTAAATCTTTAAAGTTCATTTTTCCTGCAAAGAGATCTTTCATTTCCATATCAGGATTTAATATTTCATATAAACCTGCGGTGCCTCTGTATCCCGTGTGATTACATTCTTCACACCCTTTGCCTCTGTATAATGAGACGTTTTTTGTTGTTTCTTTGTCTGAAGAAATTCTGCTCTGTAGACATCTCTGATATAGTCTTAAATAATATCTCTCTGCAATGTCTTCGTCAGGCGTATATTCTTCTATGCAGTTTTTACATATAGTTTTTACAGTCCTCCGGGCTATGGCACCTTCCAGGATTGAAGCCAGAATACATGGCTCAAAGCCCAGTTTCTTCAACGTTTTTATACCGTGGAATATATCACAGGCATCCATTCTGATTATTACCAGGTGGCCTGTGAGGGCTATGTCGGAAATTATTCTGCCTGTATGTCTGTCAGGGATATTATCAATAAAAACTACATCAGGATCCTGCCATATAACAGATTTAAGAGTTTCGTAATAACCTTTTTCTCCGGTATCATCTATCTTTAACTGAACCATTCCCTTTATCTGATAATCTGATGAACTTTCCAGGGAAATAATATTTATGGCACCTGATTTTTTTTCGAGTATGTAATTTAAGGCACTGTAACATGTTTCTCTGTGACCGCTTCCTGCCGTACCTGTTATGAATACAATACCTGAAGGTTTATCGAAAATTTCTTTTATTTGTTCAATATCTTCCTTTTGAAAATCAGGTATATTAAAGTTTCTGTCTGTACAGATTTTTTTACTTTTATTGATTGACACAACTATTCTTTCTCCACAGGAAATAGGTAATGTTCCGACTTTTATATATAGTTCTGTCCCGTCTGTTTCCATAAAGAAACTTCCCTGGCCTGCAATATTTTTCTCATCATTTATACCTGCCATGTTCTTTAACTGAAGAAGTAGTTCTCCGGATATGTCCGGTTCCACTGATTTAACCTCTTTCAATCCTTCATTAAAACGGTATTTTACAATAAATCCTCCTTCTTTCTGCGGCTCAAGATGTATGTCTCCTGTTGTTTCTGCCAGAGCCTCCTTTATAAGTTCTCTTATGAGTTCTGTTCCTTTTTCTTCTTTTGCTGAATTATTCATTATAAATTCTCCTTTCGTTTTTTTGTGATACATAAAGGGTTATGCGTAAAGCGCGACATGTGAAGTGTAATACCATTTGACTATCAACCATAGTGCTTTGCCTGCCTGGCACTCCTCCGAAAAAATCTAAACTGGAACAGGCATGTTTTTTAGAGCTTACATCATGCCACTTTGCACTATATTCCATTCAAATGTACCTGTGCTGCCGTGATATTTTTTCTCCGGAGCACCAGGCAGGCAAAGATAGTGGATTTGATAAAGATAAACTTGATAGCAAAATACTATAATGGATGATAGATTATTTCACTGCTTACTATTTTTTACTGAAAAAATAAAGATCAGGCAGATGAATTTCCTGCCTGATCTTTTTGTAATAAACAGGTTCCTCCCGTTACGCGTTACCCGTTACGCGTCACGAGAAAATATTCTTCAACAGTAGTAATTCCGTCCAGAACTTTTTTGAGTAAATCTTTCTCAATAGTAACCATTCCGTTCTTTACCGATAAATCTCTTATCTCTTCAGGAGATGCTCTTTTGATTATGAGAGATCTTATCTCTTCGTCTACAGTCATGATTTCATAAATACCTGTCCTGCCTTTATAACCTGATCCTTTACAATGATCACAGCCTGTTCCGCGATATAATAACGTATCGTCATTAATACCGAATTCTTTCCGTATTTCTTCAGGCGGACTATAAGATACCCTGCATTTTTCACATATTTTTCTTACCAGTCTCTGGGCAATAACACCTTTAAGAGCAGATGCAACGAGGAAAGGTTCTATCCCCATATTTATCAGCTGTGCCGGAACATCTGCGGCGTAATCTCTATATAAATTACTCAATACAAGCTGTCCTGTAAGAGCACCCCTGACTGCAAGTGCTGTTGTTTCACAGCCATGCATGTCTTTTACCATTATAATATCACTGTCCTGGGTGAGGCAGTGTTGCACTATAGTGCCGGTTGTAAGACCATATTTATAATTTACTTCTACCTGATTTATGCCTTCTATATGATGTTTTACCCTGTCCTCTATTGTGGTAATATTATTTTTCTCGTTGTTTAACATTTGTAAAGCATTATAAAGAGTGACAGTTTTCCCTGTATCAGATTGGCCTGTAACTATTATAAGTCCTGAAGAACTTGAGATTAGCTTTTTAAATAGAAGTTCCGTATCAGAAGAAAAACCCATTTGATTGAGTTCAGGAAAGATCTTTCCCTGAATATGTATGACTATTTTTTCCCCTTTTACAGTTGGAAGAGTGGATACGTGAAGTTCATAATCCTGATTGTTTTGTTTTATATGAATTTTACCTTGGTGAGGTATTCTTTTTTCCGCTATATCAAGATTTGCCATGATTTTTATCCGCCCTATAAGAGGTGCATCTATATGTTTCGGAGGTGACATAACCTCCTGAAGAATTCCGTCTATTCTGTATCTCACGCACATGTTTTTCTCCCTGTTTTCTATATGTATATCACTTGCACCATCTTTGATGGCCTGGCTGATAATCAGGTCTACTACTCGTATAACAGGTGCTTCGTCTACCAGTTCTTTTAAATGGTCTAATTCTATATGTTCTTCTATGTCTGAACCGTCTTCAAAATAACCGAAATCAGCGCAGGCTATGTCCTGAACTGTTTCATTTACCTCGCATAGATCTGTTGAACCGCTCCAGTTGTAAGACGACTGTGAAGGTTCTGTGAAAGCATCATAATTTAAACCTTCAGGAAGTACCTGTGGGACATCTATCTTTATTATTTCTTTCTTTTCCCTTTCTTCTTCAATATCCTGTTCTACTGCCACAAGAGAAGTATAGGGTGTCATGAGTTTATATTTAAGAGCAATGCCGATTATTTCATCTCTTATTTCAGCTTTCTGTGCAGGATTTTCCCTGATTTTATCCATAAGTGCTTCTACGGAACGTCTTGCCCATATTGTTTCTATGACAGGGTATTTTTCATCTTTTTCCGGCAGTTCCACAAAAAATTCCTCTTTAAAGTCACCCGTCCCTTTTATACCGCACAGTGTAGCTTTTGCTTTGCCGGAAGAGTGAAAACGTCCCGTGAGACAGAGGACTTCACTAAAATATATATCGGGCACAGGGAAGGGGTATGTGTCTGAAATTCCTGCCCCTTCCCATTCCAGTGACAGATCTGATGCTATTGGACATGAAGTTTGAATAGAGAATTTCTCTATTGCTTCTTCTATCTCTTCAGTGGCAGTTATAAAGTGGCATGTGCCCCTTCCCAGTTCCGCTATTTTAGAGAGAAAATACCTGTTTACGGAAGGGCCGATACCGAAGGTAAATATTCTGGAATTACCCAGGTTTTTAAGGATTTCTTTGAGAGAAGAATCTTCATCCCATACCGCACCGTCGGTAAGGAATACTATCTGTCTTAAATAGCCTTTATTTACAGGAACAGCCAGTGCATGTTTCAGCGCCAGAAGTATTTCCGTACCTCCTCTGGAATTTATACCCTTAAGAAACTGCTTTGCCAGAAGGATGTTTGACCTGTTTAAGGGCAGAAGTTCTTCTGACATCGATTCCACCGTGTTATCAAAGGCTATTATAGAAAAAGTATCTACTTCTCTGAGTGTTTTCAGGCAGTTTTTTATAGCTTTTTTTGCATGTTCCATAGGCCCGTCGGACATAGAGCCTGATCTGTCAAGAACAAATATTATTTCTCTTTTTAACATTTCCTCCGGGCCATACTGTATTTTCGGAGTAATATGGAACATAAATGTTCCAGACTTCCCTTCTTCCCTGTAAAAAGTAAAGGAATGTTCCATTTTTTCTCCCTTTGACTTATAGTTCAGGACAAAATCTTTATTCGGAATTTCTCCTTCCTGTGAAAGTTCTATATGTCTTTCTTCTCCGTTTTTTTCTTCTATAAAAATTTTATGAGTGGGAGAAGTTATATCAGGTTCAAAACCTGCATGGAGATTTATAAATATTTTCACTTCTCTTCCGCCATCCTCCTGTGGAGGAATTATGGGGGGAGAATTTTTACCTTCCAGAAAATCAGGTACTCCTTTAGAGTCTTCTCCTCCGTATCTGGGAGTTATTGTCATGGGGAAAACAAATTCATATGTGCCGTCTTCGTATTTCAATGTCTCACTGTATCTGAGATTTACCAGTATTTCCTTCCCCGGTTCTATGTTTGCCACTGACACAGTGAAAATATTCGGCCTTTCCTGTTCCAGAAGGCCTGCTTTTTTCATTTCTCTTTTAGCTTTTTCATAAGTTCTCCTGGCTTCTTCTCTTTCTTTTATCTCCGATTTTATTACTCTTTTATCTATGATTATTTCAAAGTCATGGACTGCACTCTCATGGGGTAGAGGGAACATGTATATAGCTTCGATATTTTGCGAAAGCTCATTATAAAATTTCTGGGTAACGGTTACGTCTGAGATCATCCCTGTTATTGCAGCTCTTACTTCCGTATATTTAAGGGGGAGAGAGAAATTTTTTATGTCTTTTACAAACATTGTGCCTTCTGTGATTTTTTCTTTGTTGTAGTAGGGAACCTCTTTCGGAACATCAGGTTTTTCACTGTATGTTCTTCCTGTCTGTCTGCCTATTTCTCTGATAATACTTTCTTCTGTGGCCATAGCAGGTTCTATATTAAAACCAGTTATCAGTCTTGCGTCATCAATGGCAAATACATTCAGTGGATCTGCCATTGCCAGAACCAGTGTGCAGTCTTTCTGTTCTACAGGAATTACTTTATATCTTCTGGCAAGATGTTCCGGTATGGTTCTTACAATATGAGAGTCAATTTCCACTTCGTCAAGGTCTATAAAAGGTACACCGTATTCTTTCGCCAGAATTCCAGTTATTTCTTTCCCGGTGAAATAATCCAGAGAGACCAGAGCTTTTTCCAGAGAATCTCCTGATTTTTTTGCTTCTTCTCTGGCTTTTTCCAGATTGGCTTCATCTATGTATCCCCCTTTAACCAATAAATCGCCTGAATCTTTTTTTGCCACCATATAGCACCTCCTGTTATTTTTATCTGAACAATAAAAAAATAAGAGATTTTTTATATCTCAGTAATTACAATTTACCATATAAATTTTTAAAAGTGACATAAAAAAATATTTTTTATTTTCCTTTTACAGGTGTATTTCATAAGTTATTAGAATGTAAGTTATCGTGACACGTAACGCGTG
>JBEHWP010000331.1:0-6990 GCA_040217665.1 Vulcanimicrobiota bacterium | reverse complement strand
CAAGAAAAATTTCCAGAAAGGTTATTTGTATGAAAAATAAGATTATCATTTATATTACATTAATCATATTATTACTCACATGTTATAGCAAAAATCCTGCCATAATGGCAGAGGATGTTATAAAAAAAGATACCTTTATAGAAATAACGACGGAAAAAAGCGATACGTCTATAGAATTTTATATTAAAAACAAGATGGACTATGATATTACAATTACTGTGGATTTTCCAATTCTTAACAATTTAACGTCTGATAACGGCCTGCCTTACACAGAAACAATTTCTGCAAAAGAAAATATAAAAGCTTTTACTCTTTATATGATAGATACAGGTAATGTATGGAAATATAAATATCTATATTCATGTATTCCCGGCTCTTTGTATGCAGTCCATGACGATGATTATATATATTCTCTGCCCTATTCTTCCGGCAGTTCTTATTATTTAACACAGGGATATAACGGAACCTTCAGCCATTTTGGAGAACAAGCCTATTGTATAGACTGGGGAATGCCTGAAGGAACAGGTATATATGCAACACGTGACGGCACTGTTATTGCCACAAGAGACATTTATTCTAAAGGTGGAAATGATAAAAAATATCTGGATTACGCAAATTATATTTTAATAAGACATTACGACGGAACAATAGGTGAGTATTTCCACTTCAAGAAAAACGGAGTTTATGTTGTACCGGGACAGGAAGTAAAAGCAGGGGAGCTTATAGGACTGGCAGGAAGTACAGGATACTCTACTGCTCCCCATCTTCATTTCGGCGTATATAAAGCAGCTGATGGCTATACAAGACAGACTATACCGGTAAAATTCAGAACAATAAATGCTGAAGCGACAGAACTTCAGCAGGGAATATACTATACTGCGCCATAGTGAATTCACTATAGCTATAATCAAACATTACTTAAACTTAAGAGATGCTGTAAAATCCTTAAAAAGCTGCTTATATTTGCCGAAGGTATCTTTTGTTGCAGAACCGGTAAATATATATCCGTATCCCCTGTCTATTACAAGTGTCTGCATGGTTCTTGTAGAAATCGTTTTTCCCTCAATATTGAATGTATAATCTATTACTGCCTGATAAGCCTGATGGTCATCTATGACCAGGTTATCTTCAGATACTATTGTCATATCTTTTACCACATCAGGTTTGGAACTGAAGGCCTGAATAACATAATCCTTAAAAGGCATATTCCCTACCTGCTGTATTGTAGCATTGATATTAATAGTAAAATTTCCGTCTTCCGGGCCATATAAAAAAAGGGGTGCCCCTGCTTCTCCGCTTTCATCAACAGTCCATTCGGAGGGAACAATAAAGGAAAAATATAGATCCTTTCCTTTTTCAAAGACATATCTCTCCTTATCAAGCACTACAGGATTACCGGAAGAAGGTATCTGAGCATCTGCCAGAGAGGCTAATAGAACCAGTGATACAAGTAATACCAGAAAGGGCAATACAATTTTTCTATTCATAATTTTTCTCCTTTCATAATCTTTTACAGATATTTTTCATATAACCTATCATAAGATATAATTAATTATTATTCAAGTCTTTCTTAATAATATCTTTTATGATAATATAATAATAAATCGTGACAGGTGACGCGTAACGCGTGACGGGTAGATTATCTAAATCGTTCGTTGTAACCGTATTTTTTATACAGGAGTTATTGTTATGAATTTTGAAATCTTTGAACACACGGCAGATCAGGGCATAAGAGCCACAGGAATGACTCTTTCCGGATTATTTCTGAATGCTTCAGAAGCTTTTTCCTGTCTCTCTACAGATCCACAATCAGTTAATACAGAAGAAGAATTCAATATAGAAATTTCCAGAGATGAAGTTGAAGAATTACTTGTAGCATGGCTTAATGAACTTATATTTATACAGGATACGGAACATGTTTTTCTTGTAAAATTCGAAATAAATACACTGGAACCTCCTGTGCTGAAAGGCAGAGTAATGGGCGAGAAAATGAACAGAGAGAAACATACCTTTAAATCGTGCCTTAAAGCTGCAACTTACCATGGATTAAAAGTGGAACAGAATGACGGGATATGGACATGTCAGGTCATATTTGACGTATAAATTTCACTAACAGTCATGACCGTTTCGGTCACAACGAAGCATGAGAATTCGTTACTCCCGTAACGCGTTACGATTTTCATATAAAGGAGTGGTATTTAAAGGAGTGATATTTAAAGGAGTGATATTTAATGGAAGAAAAATGGAAGGGCAAACTTGAAAAACTAGACAATTACAGATGGATGATAAGGGAAAACTATAAAGAAGGTATGAAGGTTCCCGGTATTATATATGCACAGAAATCCATGTTAGATGATATTTTATCCGATCAGGCTCCTGAACAGGTAGCAAATGTAGCATTCCTTCCGGGAATAGTAAAAAATTCCCTTGCCATGCCTGACATACACTGGGGATATGGTTTCCCTATAGGCGGAGTGGCAGCGACAGACGTAAGACATGGAGTGATATCACCGGGAGGTATAGGATTTGATATAAACTGTGGAGTGAGACTCCTGAGAACAGAGCTTACGGCAGAGGATATAAAGCCACGTATTGTAGAACTGGTAGAAGCACTATTTAATAATATCCCTACAGGAGTTGGTAAAGGCGGGAAAATCAAGCTGAATGAAAGGGACATACAACATGTAATGACAAAAGGAGCCAGGTGGGCAGTATCACAGGGATATGGAACAAAGGACGATATTCTCCTTACAGAAGCACAGGGTGCTATGGAAGGAGCAGATCCGGATAAAGTAAGCAGCAAAGCAATAAAACGCGGTCATGATCAGCTCGGAACCCTTGGTTCCGGGAATCATTTCCTGGAAGTACAGATGGTAGAAGAAATATATTATAAGGAAGGAGCAGATATATTCGGTCTGTTCCCCGGCTGTGTAACAGTGATGATTCATTCAGGTTCCCGCGGTTTCGGCCATCAGATTACAACAGATTTCCTTGATTTTCTGGGTAAGATTTCAAAACAATACGGAATAGATCTTCCAGACAGACAGCTTGCCTGTGCTCCTGTAGAATCTCCGGAAGGCCGTTCCTATTTCGGAGCAATGGCGGCAGGAGCCAATTTTGCATGGGCTAATCGTCAGTGTCTTGCACACTGGGCAAGAGAAACCTTTGAACAGGTTTTCAGACAGAGTTCAGACAGACTCGGATTTCGTCAGGTGTACGATGTGGCCCATAATATAGCAAAAATAGAAAAACATAATATTGACGGTATAGATATGACACTCTGTGTCCATCGTAAAGGTGCCACCAGGGCCTTTGGCCCCGGTCATGCAGAAATACCGGAAGAACACAGGGAAATAGGACAGGCAGTAATAATCCCCGGTGATATGGGCAGATGTTCTTACCTGGCAGTGGGTACGGAGAAAGCCATGAAAGAAACCTTTGGCAGTGCATGTCATGGTGCAGGAAGAAAAATGAGCAGAAGTAAAGCAAAACAAGTGGCAAAAGGCAAAAATCTCCGTCAGGAAATGAAAGACAGAGGAGTTATAGTAAGAGCTTCCGGATGGAATACTATTGCAGAAGAAATGCCTGAAGCATATAAAAATGTAGAAGATGTTGTAGGAGCTACAGAAGGAGCAGGAATTACAAGGGTTGTGGCTAAATTTAAACCACTGGGAGTTATAAAGGGGTAAAAGTCGTGAGAGTGGTGAGCTGTGAGTCGTAAAAAGTAAATGAAGGGTGAGCAGGGGAGTTTTATTAAAGGCCCTGGCATTAAATACGCATCACGTATCACGCATCATGTATCACACATTACCTGTCACGATTATTAAGGAGAGATAAAAACATATGAGCGAGAACTTAATTATAGGTATATTAATTATTATTTCAGGTTTATTTTCACTGATATCTTCAATTAAAAACTGGGAGTTTTTCTTCAGCCATACAAGAGCCAGATTTCTGGTAAGGATTCTGGGAAGAACAGGAGCAAGGATTTTTTATGGAATTCTCGGTCTGGCTCTATGTACAGGCGGAATTTTAATGGCATTTAAGATCATTAGCAGGTAAAATAAATGCTGGAATTAACAAAAAATGAACAGAAAGCTCTGATGATAATAATTTTTTTCCTTCTTGCAGGTGCAGGGGTAAGGATTTATGGTAATTTTAAAGGAGAGAGTAATGTAATACCTGTAAATAAATACTCAGAACCTGTTGCTACATCAAACCCTCTGGAACTTCCGACATCTGTGGCGGAAAGTCCAACACCTCAGAAACAAAAAAATATTATTGCCCATATATGTGGAGGTGTAAAATCTCCCGGTGTATATACGCTGCCGGAAAACAGCAGGGTAAAAGATTTTATATATGCAGCAGGAGGAACGTCTAAAGATGGAATAGTAGATGCAATAAATCTTGCAAGAATTGTCGGTGACGGAGAAAAAATAGTAATTCCTCAGGCAGGTAAAACAGGTTCAGGTAATGAAAACGGAAGCACCGATTCAGAACCTGTAATGCAGAATTCCCCTGAAGAACATAAAGGAAAAATCAATATAAATACTGCCACCCTGGCAGATCTGGATTCAATACCCGGTATAGGACCTGTAATAGCCCAGAGGATAATAGATCATCGTAATGGAAATGGTAATTTTAAAAGTGTGGAAGATATAAAAAACGTCAAAGGTATAGGAGAAAAAACCTTTGAAAAAATTAAAGATTATATAGAGGTGAAGGGAGGACAGTAATCAGTGACCAGTTACCGGTAACCGGTGAGTAATGAGTAGAGGCGTTTAAGTAAACGCTTTATAACAGTCATGGATTACACATCACGCATCACGCGTCACGAATATATGATAAAAAGAAAAGTAACAAAAACAATTAATGTGGGCGGAGTAAAAATAGGTGGCTCTGAACCTGTTTCAATCCAGTCTATGACAAAAACCGATACAGGGGATATAGAAAAAACAGTAAAACAGATAAAATCCCTTGAAAACATGGGATGTGAAATAGTCAGACTTGCAATTCCCGATGAAAAAGCAGTGGAAGCTTTTTCTGAGATAAAGAAGAAAGTCAGAATTCCTCTCGTAGCTGATATACACTTCGATTACAGGCTTGCCACAGGAGCAATCAGAGCAGGAGCGGATTGTATAAGGATCAATCCGGGGAATATCGGCGGAAGAGAAAAAATACGTATGGTAGTCAATGAGGCAAAAGCCAGAGAAATTCCCATACGAATAGGCATAAATTCAGGGTCTATAGAAAAAGACATTTTAAAAAAATATGGTCATCCCACACCTGAAGCCATGGTAGAAAGTGTTCTCCGCCATATAGAAATCATGGAGGATCTGAATTTCTATTCTCTGAAACTTTCCCTTAAATCTTCAGATGTAATGGATACCGTAGAAGCGTACAGGATTATATCGTCAAAAACAGATTACCCTCTCCATCTCGGTATAACTGAAGCAGGCTCATCCCTTGCCGGAACAGTAAAATCTTCCATAGGTCTCGGCATTCTTCTGAGTGAGGGTACAGGCGATACAATAAGAGTATCTCTTACCGCTCCTCCTGAAGAAGAAGTCCTTGCAGGATATGAAATTTTAAGAACTCTCGGACTCAGGGAAAAAGCTATAGAAATAATCTCATGTCCTACATGCGGCAGGTGTGAAGTCAATCTTTTTGACCTTGTAAAAGAAATAAAAGAGAAAACAAATCACATAAATAAACCTCTCGTTATAGCTATAATGGGATGTATTGTAAACGGTCCCGGAGAAGCAAAAGAGGCAGATCTCGGTATTGCCTGCGGGAAAGGTGCCGGTGTAATATTTCGTAAAGGAGAAATATATAAAAAGGTTAAAGAAGAAGATATGGCATCGGTTCTACTCGAAGAAATATTTAAAGAAACAGGTTCTCTATAACATGAAATTTAAAGAATTTAAAGAATTTAAAGAAAATCCTCTATTTGAATATATTAATACTGTATCCAGAGAAAGCATAAGATCAGATATTACCGACAATGAAACACTGAAGAAAGAACGGTTAAGACTCTTTCAGGTTCTGGATCTGATACCTGCTTTCATTTATCTCATAGATAAAGATTATTACATCAGGTTTGCAAACAGAAAATTTATTGAAACATTCGGCGAACCTGGCAACCGTCGCTGTTATGAAATATTGAGAGGGAAAAAAGAGCCATGTAAAGGCTGTAAAACCTTTAGCGTTTTCGAAACAAAAACACCTCATATACTGGAATTTAAAAATAAATTCGGCAGGACCTATGTAAACTATGACAGTTTTTTTCCGAGTGACGAAGAAGAAATGGTCATGGAAGTCGGCATTGACATAACGGCACTTAAAGAAACAGAAGAACATCTTAAGTATCGTTTATCTGCAGAAGGGCTTATTATTGCCATATCAAATCGTTTTATCAACATCGCATCAGAAGACATCGACAGAGAAATAGAAAATGCATTAAAAACCATAGGAGAATTTACCGGAGTTGACAGGTGTTTTATTGTTCTGTTCTCAGGAGAGGAAATAGCCATTGAAAAAATTTACGCATGGTGTCCCGAATACAGGAAAAAAATAATTGAAACATATAAAGGTTCATCGATTAAACAATTTCAATGGGCAATGAAGAAATTTAAAAATGCTGAATATATTCATTGTTCTATTGATGATATTCCCGAAGAAGCAGCATTAGAAAAAGATTTTCTAAAAAAAATAGATGTTCAGTCACTGCTTTATATACCGATGATAATGAGAAATTCTCTCACAGGTTGTCTCGGTTTTAATTCAGAGCTAAAAAAGAAACAGTGGAGTAAAGAAGACATAAATCTGCTCAATCTGGCAGGAGAAATTTTTGTAAATGTTCTGGACAGAAAAAAACGGGATGAAGAACACAGAGCTATGGAAAGCAGGATAAGACAGATGGAAAAGCTTGAAAGTCTCGGGATAATGTCAGGAGGAATAGCCCATGAATTCAACAATATACTTTCAGGT
>JBEHWP010000330.1:0-7006 GCA_040217665.1 Vulcanimicrobiota bacterium | reverse complement strand
TTCAACTTGTAAGTTTATATTTTATCTTTCCTGCGTTAAAAGTCAAGATAAAATATAAAGTATTTCTATCTAAAGAGGGTAAGTATTTATTGAAAATTTAAATAAAACCTCTACGAGGTAACTAATTTTTGTATTTTTGTGTTTCCCATTTTTTTAGCTAAAAAGACACCTGATTTATATGAGAAGCGTAACGGGTAACTCGTGACGGGAGGAACAGATTCTCATACTTCCTTGTGACCGAAACGGTCATGGCCGTTTTCAGGAAAAATAACTATGGCAGTAATAATCTAAAGCCTGTGTAAATATACCTGTTATGAAAAAATGAAATCTTATAAAAATTTGACATTTTATTTTTTATATAATATAATATCGATATGCAATATTGAAAATCAATATTGAATATTAATATCGGTAATAAATAAAAGGAAGTAATCATATGAATAAAGAAAAAAAAATAATGAGTTTAAACAGAAATGTTTTCTTTACAGGTCTTGTCAGTTTTTTTATGGATTTCAGTTCTGAAATGATCTATCCTCTTGTTCCCATATTTTTAAGTTCTGTTCTGGGAGTAAACAAATCTTTAATAGGGCTTATAGAAGGAATAGCAGAAAGTACCGCCAGTTTTCTGAAGGTATTTTCCGGCTATCTTTCAGACAGATTGAATAAGAGGAAACTTTTTCTTATTACAGGTTACGGTATTTCTACACTATCGAGGCCCATAATTGCCATGTCCGTTTCCTGGTGGCATGTTCTGACCTTTCGTTTTACAGATAGAACAGGTAAAGGTATAAGAGGAGCTCCGAGAGATGCCATTATAGCTGTCTCTACTCCTCCTTCGGAACTGGGAAGAGCCTTTGGTTTTCACAGGGCTATGGATACGGCAGGGGCGGTAATGGGGCCTGCAGTGGCCTATATTATACTCTTATTATTTACAGGCAATTATCGTCTTGTTTTCTGGCTTTCCATGCTCCCCGGTATTATTGCAGTAAGTATAATTATTTTCTTCATAAAAGAAAAAAAATCTGTTATAGAAAATAAACCTGTACCGGTGAAACTTTCATTTAAAAATTTCGACTGGAAATTCAAAGCTTTTATAGTTATTGTAACAATTTTTTCTCTCGGTAATTCGAGTGATGTTTTTTTGATACTGAAAGCTACCCATACAGGTGTAAAAGAACATTTAGTGCCAATTCTTTATCTTATATTCAATCTCGTCTATGCGATTACATCTGTTCCTGCAGGTATCATATCTGATAAAACAGGGAAAAAAAGGATTATTTTCGCGAGTTTTATTCTTTTTGCTTTTATCTATCTGGGTTTTGCCCTTGCCACAAAGGTATGGCATATATGGATACTTTTTATTTTTTACGGTATATTTATGGGACTTACGGAAGGTATTCAGAAGGCCTATCTTGCCGGTATCATGCCTGAAGGTATGGGTGGGACAGGGTACGGAATATATAATACCTTTACAGGAATGGCCATATTACCTGCAAGTATTACAGGAGGATATCTCTGGGACAGGTATAATCCTTCTGTAACCTTTTATTATGGTGTAATTACAGCTTTTATATCGGCCATACTTTTTTTAATAATTTTCGCCAGAGTCAAAGAAAATATAGAGAAAAAAATATAGAAAGGAAGTTTCATATAAAATGTTTAAAGATTTTTTTCTGGGTTTTGTCAAAATACATATTCTTTACCATGCAGGGAAAGAACCTGTTTACGGTACAGGTATTATGGAAGAGTTAGGACGTCATGGATATAAACTGGGCCCCGGTACCCTTTATCCCATACTTCATAAACTTGAAAAAGAAGAATATTTAAAAAGATCTGACAGGGTAGTAAATGGAAAGGTAAGAAAATATTATTCCATAACTCCCATGGGAGAAGAAGCTCTCAGAGAGATTAAAGAGAAAATACTTGAACTCGTAAATGAGGTTGTTTATGAGCATTAAAAAAACAGAAGAAGGTCAATAAGACATGAATATTGCTTATTGACCTTACTCTACCACTTCATATGAAAGGTCTTAAATAAAAAGGTATAAAGGTCAATCTGTGAAGTGTTACTTGTTTCATGGCCAGTATTTTGTTCAGATTTAAATAAAATTGGATTATTGCTTACATTTTTTGCCTGAAGTGTTGCGACAAATTTCTCCGAATGAAAGGGCAAAGCTCTGTCATCGTAATCACCGGTAATGACAAGGGTCGGCGGATAGTAAACATTCGGCTTAACATTATGAAGAGGAGAATAAGCATAAATAGTTTTAAATTCATCAAAACTGTTTAAAGGATCTCCATATTCGGAAGTCCATTTATATCCTGCAGTAAACTTTTTATATCTGAGCATATCGTAAATTCCACCATGACACACAACAGATCCGAAGAGTTCCGGACGCTGTACCATACAGGATGCAGTAAGCAACCCGCCATTACTGAAACCATAAATAGCCAGGAGAGAAGGTCTGGTATATTTATTTTCTATAAGCCATTCGGCAGCAGAAATAAAATCATCAAAGGAATTCTGTTTATTTTTACCTTTACCGGCTTCATGCCATTCTTTACCGAATTCTCCTCCACCACGGACAGCTGGCACTGCATAAATTCCCCCGTGTTCGCACCATATAATATTCCATGTAGAAAAGAAAATATTGTCACAGATGCCAAAACCGCCATATCCATATAAAAGGACAGGATTATTCCCATCAAGAGAAATCCCTTTTTTGTATGTTATGAACATTGGTATTTTTGTTCCATCTTTTGATTTGTAAAAGACCTGCTTTGTTTCATAGATAGAAGGGTCAAAAGGTACTTCTGTTTTTTTGAAGACCTCTGATTTCTTTTCTTTAAAACTATACTTGAAGGTAGTTTCAGGATAAAGGAAAGATGAAAAGGTATAATAAAGTTCACTACCATTACGTTCCCCTGATAGAGTGCCAATAGAACCCGGAACGGGAGGATTTATTTCATCTATAAATTTTCCATTCAGGTCAAATATCTTGATTTTGTCAGATACATTGTGCATATATTCAATAACGAAACAGTTATTAACCATTGTGTAAAAACAAATAACGCCGTCTTCCTGAGGAATTATTTCTTTCCAGTTTTCCTTACCGGGATTATTTACATCAATAGCAATAACACGTCCTCCTGGAGCGTTTAAATCAGTTTTTAAATAGAACACAGAGCCTGTGTTATCTATAAAGTCATAGGAAGAATCATATATGTCTAAAAGTTTTATAAAATCTCCGTTACTATCCATGGGACGATAATAAATACCTTTTTTAGAATCCATGCCTCTTCTTACATAAAGAATAAGGTATGTGCCATCCTCTGTAATACGAGGGAAAAAACTGAGCTCTTTATCGTCAGGTCTTTCATATATGAGGATGTCTTCTGCCTGAGAGGTACCAACTTTATGCCAGTATACACGTTGATATTTTCTTTCATCTTCCTTTGGAACAGTTCCAGGTTCAGGGTAGCGAGGATAATAAAAGCCGGAATTATCATGTTTCCATGCGATTCCAAAGCCTTTTGACCATCTTAAAACTTCATTATAATCTTTTCCAGTACTAATATTTCTAATCTTAATTTCTCTAATGTCACTCCCGTTTGAAGTGCTATAGGCAGCAAATTTTTTATCAGGACTGTAATGGGGGTAAAGGGAGTTAGGTAAAGAATCAGTTTTTTCTTTAATTTCATTATTCTTTTTATTGGGATTCCATAATTCCGCAGCCCTCTCTTTTATTTTTTCTCTTTCAGGGGTATTTAAATACTTTTCAGAAAGTTCATTCTGAGCCTTAACCCAGGCTATGGTTTCAGGTGAATCAGGGTTTTCCATCCATCTGTAAGGGTCAGCCACTTTTGTTCCGAAATAATCATCGGAAACATCGACTGTTATGGCCTCAGGATAATCTAATTTCCCAATAACAGGAGATATTATACAGATTGCTAAAACAAGTAAAATAATGATTTTAAATCTCATATTGCACCTCTTAATTTATTTTGATTTTCATTACAAAAAACTACAGAAAAATTCTTAAAAAAACTACATTTTTTTTCTTTTTTATGGTGTAAGGAATAAAAATTAATTAACTATCCCTTTGGAGTTTAGAGTTCAGGTTTTTACTTAGAGCCTATCCGAAAAGTATGTTTTCATTTTATCACCTTTCGTCAGGCAGGCTCTTCCGAAAATAAATAATCCTATTGCATTTGAATTTTTTCTTACAAACATATACGTTTCTGAGTTTATTTAAGTTATAAATCAATCTTGCTGCGGTATTTCTTTTCTCCAGAACCTGCCTGACGAAAGGTTTTTTGACTTTTCGGATAGGCTCTTAATTCTTTCAACTATCAACTTTAAAGGCTTAACTACAATGAAACATTTATTTCTTTGTTATTCCTTGATGACATTTATTATGTAATTACTGTAAAAGCTGACTGGTGATAAATGCTATAAAATAGTAATATCTATTTATTTCAAAGACAGAACAAAATTAACTTATCAAATAAAACAATAGCGTATCCCTAAAATTTTGTCAAATATTATAAAAAAATATATATGATAGACTGTTTTATGGTTTGACTCCGTAAACTTTTATACTGAAAACAGTGCTTTTCGTATTTTTTATTATATCCATAGAGATATCCATCTTTTCAACCATATCTTTTATTTCTGTATAATTGAATATATATTCTACAGGAAATAGTGTTTTTTCAGTTACTTTCACCTCTGTAAATCCAGTATTTTTTATTATCTCTATATATTCCTTTTCTTTTATTGCTCCTGCAATACATGCCGCATAGGCTTCGGCAGAATTTCTGATAATCTCTGGAAGTTCTTTTTCTAAAACCAGATCGGATATCATAAATCTGCCGCCTGATTTTAAAACCCTGAAAATTTCCCTGAAGGTTTTTACCTTGTCAGGCACGAGATTTATAACACAGTTTGATATGACAGCATCAATAGAACTGTCCTCAACAGGTAAATGTTCAATCTCGCCGGAACGGAATTCTACATGTTCATAGCCCCCTTTTTTTGCATTTTCTCTTGCTTTAAGGAGCATTTCTTCTGTCATATCAACACCTATGACTTTACCTGTTTTACCGACCTTCTGAGCAGCAAGAAAACAATCAAAACCAGCACCAGAGCCAAGATCCAGAACAGTTTCTCCTTCTTTTAAGGAATCTATAGCAAGAGGGTTTCCACATCCAAGACCGAGATTGGCACCATCAGGAACACTTTCGATTTCAGTTCCGGAATAGCCTATACCAAGACTGTAGTCTTTCGAATAATCTGCAGTAGAACAGCAGGATTTTCCACTGCAACATTCCTTAGAATTTTCTCCTCCTTTTGCTACTTTGCCATATCTTTCTTTTACTATATCTTTTATCTGCTCTTTTTCCATATAATTGGACCTCCATAATTTATTTATTTTTTTCTGGTTTATTTTCTTTGGAATTTTCTTCTGCAGAACCTCCGCAGTTTTTTACCGGCCCTCAGCATCCACCCGGTTTAATTATAGCTTCCCATATAGAAGCCAGTATAGTTTTTTTCTCTTCTTTCATGTTTTAAACCTCCTTAAATTTTTATAACAAATTCACCGTAATTATGGACTTTAAAGGTTATTTCTTTATCATCATTTTCCATTACATTTTTCTCTATATATATTGTTAAATCTTCCACTGAAAATTGAGTAAAAAATTCCTGATTTTCCGGTTTTTCCATAAGACCTGCCAGGCCTTCAACTGCTCTTCATCACCCCTCCATAAACTGACGGTTAGTAATATTCATCACTCCTCCGAATTTACGGATATAATTTTTAAGCCATTCCGAAGGTATGCTCACTGTCATTTATTTTCACGTCCGAGTAAATCTAAAACATTTTTCTCTATATCATCTCTGACTTTTCTGAAAAATTCCATATCATGTCCTTTCGGATCATCTATCTTCCATTCGATTTTATTTCCCGAATAAATTACAGGACAGACTTCTTCAACAGAACAGCATCCCATAGTTATAACCATATCATAAGAGGAAAAATCTTCAGGTAAACCTTTTGAAGTCTGCCCTGAAATATCTATGCCCTTTTCCTTCATTACTTCAATTCCCTGAGGATTTACTGTTCCCGATGGAGTAGAACCTCCGCTTTCTGCCGTGGCTTTATCTTTTCCATAATGATTTAATAACCCCTCTGCCATCTGGCTCCGGCATGAATTTTCATTGCATACAAAAAGTATTTTTTTCATAGACATCACTCCTGATAAATATTATCAATCTCCTTCTGAGCTTTTGCCTTCATCTTTTCAAAATATTCGTGACCTTCCATAAGAAGTTCCATGTCTTCTTTAAAATCAGTTAATTTAATCTCTATAAGCCAGCCTTCTCCATAGGGATCTTCATTTAAAAGTTGATGGCTTTTCAGAACTTTTTCATTTATTCTCGTAACTGTTCCTGACACAGGAGATACTGCAGAAAGAAGGGTTTTTGAAGATTCAAAACTGCAGATATCATCGAACTGGCTCACTTCTGTCCCGATTTCAGGCAGTTCTACATACATAATATCTCCTACATTTGTCTGTACATAATCAGTTATTCCTATTTTTGCCTTATCACCTTTTACTTTTGCCCAGAAATCGTTTTCATTAAATACATAACCTGCTTTCGGCACCTTTAATATAAATTTATCTACCATTACTTCATAATATTCTATTATTTCTTTTTCTGAACTTTCACGTTTCTCTGTTTCGGGTCTTTCTTCTTTTATAAAAGTTTTTTCTATTTTTTCTGTAATGACAGAGGAAATTTTTACTGCATCAGGGCCTAAAGAAAGCTCTTTTTCCGGTTTTATACCTGTTTCTTTTATCATATCCAGAACAGAGATTTTCTGAGAAACTGTTATTCCCTTATCTATAGCAAGTTTTGTAGCACATCTTGTGGCACAGCCATCAAGTATTATAAATTTTTTATTTTTTATAGTTTCCTCATATTTTCCAGAATCTCTTC
>JBEHWP010000329.1:0-7009 GCA_040217665.1 Vulcanimicrobiota bacterium | reverse complement strand
ATATCCTTCAGTTTTAATTGAATATCTGATTTTTTTATAGTGTTTTTCATAGATTTTCTCCTGATTTTTATAAAGTGAAAAGTGAATAGTGAGTAATATCCTTTTCTTTTCACTTTTTACTAATTATTTCTTACGGCACATTGAACGGATTGAGAAGAGAAAGGGCAACTGTGCTCCATAGCTGTACCGCATTTGATTCTGTTTCACTTCCTTCTCCATATGGCACTGCAATAAATTTATCTTTCTCTCCTTTTATAGTCCATAGCTCGAAATTTCTCATTTCTCCAATAGCATTTTCAATCTTTATAAGTTCTGTAGCCAGATATATCATCTGATCAGATAATTCTTTATTTATAGAAGCTGTCTTTTTGGCTTGATATAAAAGTCCTTTTTCCATCATAGTCATTTGCCAGCTCCATATGACAGTTCCATGATATGATGTTACAGTGAGAGACTTCCACAGGTTTCTGTCTTCTGATACAGACGGATTTGCCGTAAGAAGTCCTCCTGCTGTCATAAGTCCGAGAGGATACGTTAGAGATGCGATTTTTACTGCTTCTTCCATTTCTTTTATATCCATCTCATCAAGAAGAAAGCCGAAGCCTGTATCACTGTTCATAACTTCTACAGGTTTACATTCAGAATCAAGGGATATACCGTAAAATTCCATACCTTCTTTTAATATATCAGGCTTCTGCCCTTCTATAAAATCTTTTATTTTACAATCAACTGTAACAGGAAGTTCTTTTATGATATTTCTGTCATAATCCGATAGAAGATTGTTCTCTTCAATGAAAAATTTTAATCTTTTTTTTATTTCATCACAGGACAGACTGACTTTAAAATGCTTTCTTGCCTGTGACCAGCAATCTATAAGTTTCTCCATTTCCCTGCTTTTCTTTTCTTCCCCTGAGAAACTGTTCAATATATGCAGAAGAGATGTGAGGTTATTCTTTTCTGCTATATCTTTTAATTCTTTACTGTATTCTCTTTTTAATATTGTATAGATTGCTTTCAGAGAGGCAGGAACAAGGTATATATTTACATTACCTGAATAAACCCCTCCTCCCAGACCTTTATCAGAATCTCTCCAGTCTCCTGCATTCATACCTTCTTTGATTCGTATTAATTTTTCTGCCAGTGCTTTGTTTCCTGCCACTGTTTCTTTTTCTCTCGATGATAATTGTTTCCATGTTTCATAATAGGGTATAGCAGATGTGATTACTTTATTAAAATTCGTCATTATATTTTTTTTATTATCAGTTTCTTTATTCAAAACAGAGGAAAAAACCGTTCTGTTGATAAAATCATCTGTTCCGTCATGCCTTTTGAGATAATTATGTACCATTATTGGAAATATAAAATCATCGTCAACCATTTTATAATCATAATTTTCTTTATAAAGATTTTTTAATATTTCTGAACTTTCCCCTTTTTTATGTTCCTTCATTAAATTATTGTATTCACAGATTCTCTCTCCTTCTGCCTGCCAGAAACTGTTATCTTCATGGGCAACATCACCGTCATGTGCCAGTCTCTCAAGAATGCTTTCCATGGCACTTTCATAAGCACTTTTACTCAGCACTTCTCCAAGTATTATGGAGGTCATCATAGTATCTCTTCCGAAATATGTGAGAAATCTCCAGGAACCTGCCAGATAACATTCTTTATATGAAAGAAATAAGAGATCTCTCAGGGACGGACGAAAGTATTTTCTATATTCTTCAAGGGCTGAATAAAGTTCTCTGTCATTACATTCAGGAACGTCGTTGTTTTTTATTTTACTTAAAAAATCTTTATTTATGAGTTCTTCCGGTTTAAATGGTGTAAGTGACGGAAAAGTACTTGTTGTTCTTACAAGAAAATCTATATTTCTGTCACATGTAAGAGTTATTTTCCCGTTTTCTTCTTTTGATACTGTTATACAGGAAGGAAAAGTCACTTCTCCGTAAACTCCGTATGTTTTATCAATGGTTGTTCTGTAAAATTTTATAACACTTTTTCCGTCTTTGAGTTTTAATATATTTACTGACGGTTCAATCCAGGTGGGAGCTATTGTAATATTATGACATGTTTCTGCAAATTTTTTTCTCCATAATACCCGGTTTTTGCTGTTATAATCGTCACAATCACCTTTATCCCTGGCTGCTCTTACAGAATCCGCTATGAAATCATCTATGATAAGGTTTTTTTTGTTTGTTTTTACTCCGAATGAAATGAACGTTACTCCTTCCTTTGTTATTACTTCTTCCATTTTATCGTCCGGTTCAATCACCATATCGCTGTCTCTGTCAAACCAGAGACCGAAACAGGAATTACCGTTTGTAAAAGATGTTATTATACGGTTTTTCCCTTTTGAAGATAATACTATATGGGCACATATTTTATCTCCCTGATACATAAGATTAATATCCTGTCCCTGTATTACTTTGAAATAATCTGCCTCCCTGACGTCGGAAATTTTAATTTCTACTTCCTGAAAACATTTCATCAGAATATCACTCCCGTACATAAAAAACAGAAGGGCTTTTCCGCCTGCTGTTAAAAAAGCCCTCCTGCTTACTCTATCTAAAAGCATATATGTCTCCTTTTACAATTATCATTTATTACATTTTTTAGATTACAGTCTATTATTCCGTTACTCAATAAATCTTTGAATAGCCCGGATTTTTTCCAGGTCATGAACCTGTTATGGACCGTACTGCCTGCTCCAAGGCTCCTGGGAAGTAATTTCCATGGACATCCTGTTTGCAATATATAGAGTATAGCATTCATAGCTTTACGATCCTCCATTGGCGGATAGCCGGATTTTTTTTTCCTTACCGGTATCATAGGTTTTATTTTTTCCCATAATTCATCTGTTATATCATATTTGTTTATTGTATCTGATACATCAGATAAGGGGTTAAGTGGCTGTTGAAGTATTATATCATAATTTATTATTTTTTGAATAGATTTTTTCTTTAAAAATTCCCTGTTCTCAATAGTTTTTGCACATTCTTCCAGGCCTTCTTTAAATAAATTCTGCTTAAAACAGGCAATAGCGAGAGAGATACATAGATCCATATTCTCCGGGTATTTCTTCTGAAGTTCTCTGAAGGCTTTTATTATGTCATTTATTTGTTCCGGTTTTTCTCTCAAGAGAGATTTGTAATAAAGTATTTTCTGTGTGATTTCATTATCCTTATCTATTTTATGAATTTCTCCGGACGTTAAAGTACCTTTCTCATATTCCACTACTGCCTCCGTCTCATGAACTTCTCTCTTTGTATTTTTTTCTTTTTCTTCGATTTTTTTAATAATTTCATCTAAAATATCCTTGTTTCTTTCAACTTTTTGAATAACTTTTTCTACAACTTCAATTTTTTTCGTAATTTTTTCTTCATCTGAAGGAGGTTTTGTATCAGAATAGATTTCTTTACAATCTTTTTCAGGCACATAGATGAGATTTTCGTCATGAACATGAACCTCTCCAGGATAAAGGTTTACAGTAGAAGCGTTAGCTGTGATTGGTGATGGGTCATGTGAATACAGATTTTCATTATTCGTTGTGGTCGGAAAGTCATAACAATCATAGTTATTACATGTTTTTTTAACATCCTTTACATATTCGGAAATCTCTTTATATACAGGTCTTCCTCCTCTCGCAGCCTGTTTTATAGCTTCTTCCACAAGAGGCAAGGGCGCATCTTTTCTCAAAAATCCACTGGCCCCTGATTCGAAAGCATCCACTACATGTTCTTTATCTCCGAAGGCTGTTAACATGATAATACTGGCATGGGGATTAATTTTAAGCAGTTCCTTAGTAGCGCTTATGCCATCCATCCGGGGCATGGCAATATCCATTAAAATTACATCTGGAAAGGGTGACAGCTTCCTGATTTTTTGAAGGGCTTCCTCTCCGTTGGATGCCCAGCCGCAGAGTTCTGTATCCTGAGAGTAATTTAACAGTGTTTTTAATACCAGTTGAAAACTTTTATTGTCTTCAGCAAAAAAAACTTTTATTTTTTCGTCTCTCATTATGTCCCTCTGATCTATCAGTTCATTTTTTGTCTGATTATCTGCAGGACTTACTGAAGAACTATATCTGGACGTCATTTTATAGCCAAGTTTTGTTATAGAAACTACCTCTTCTTTTTCCAATTCTACAGGAGCTTCATGGAGTGTTATTGTTTCTTTCTTATCCTCTTCTATAATAGTTTTATTAAAGAGTATAGTTTTAAAATCGGTATTTGCAGGAATTTTGTCTTCCGCTGTCACATAAGTGTTTTCTGTTATGCCAGAAGTTTTCAATGTTTCTATATCAGAGGTGTTTTCTGTTATGAAAGAAGGTTCTTCTTTCAATCTGGCTGTGGCATAAATGTCTTCTGTTATGACAGAAGGTTTCAATCTGGCTGTGGCATGTTCATCTTCTGTTTTAAAGAACACCCATCTTGCTTCTCCGTCTTCTTCCCAGGCCCCTTTAAAATATATTTCTTCTATTTTGTTATTTTTAGGTGAATTATCAGGAGGAGCTATTTTTATATAAAACATAATATTTTTCTTGAATATTTCTGCCAGTTTGTTCAAGATGTTCATAATTTACCTACCTCCTTCAGGTAAACCAACCATCTTTTTGAAATTATATCAAATTACATCCATCCTTATAGTTATTCCTGGTTCAACAGAAAATTAATTCAATGAAAAAAATCATAGAGGAGTGCCAGTAAATGGAAATAACAAATTCTACTTGTTTTACTTTTATTTACATATCTCTCTTATTTTAGATGACGAACAGTCTGGTCTCTTTCATTGCTATATAAAATTATACCATTTTATTAAAATTTTACAATATCTTTGAAGTATTTTTTTTATTCACAGTGTACACAGGACTTTTCGGTATGAAATCAAGGGAATTAAATAGAAAAATAAATAAAAGTTACAGGTTTTTAGAGATCTTAATAGAAATATGGTTATAGATAATCTACGTGTCACGCGTCACGAAGCATTTAGGATTGCAAGAAAAATAACTCCGGCAAATTGTTAAACCAATTAGTATCGTCGCGTAACGCGTTACGCGTCACGATATAAACTGTAACTATGATGTAGTTATTTCTGACAGATTCTTGCAGCCATAATTATGAATATAGAAAAAGAAATTATAAAAGAAGTTATAAAATGTAACAGAGAATATTCACTTTTTTCTTCTGACGAGGTGCTTCTTATAGCTCTTTCAGGCGGTAAAGATTCAATGTGTCTTTTTAAGATTCTTTCGAAGATTCATAATCCTTCTCTACTTTATGTGGTTCATATCTATCCCTATAAAGATGATAAAATTCTAACATATCTTTATGATTTTTCTATGAATGTGCTTTCTATACCGGACAGGATAGTGTTTCTAAAAAATCCCCTTTATGAATCAGCCGGTCAGAGTTGTTACATCTGTGCAAAGGGCAGGAGAAAGAGCCTGTTTGAGGAAGGAGAAAGAAAAAAGATCTATAAAATTGTTCTGGGACATACGAAAAATGATGTGGCAGAAACATTTCTTATGAATATTCTTTACAGTGGAAATACTGATACTATAAGACCGGTACAGGAGTTTTTTAACGGGAAATTTACTGTCATAAGACCTTTTTATTTTGTAGAAGAACATGAAATTAATCGTTACAGAGGAATTTATCATATAGAACCGCAACATTACGATTGTGCCGGTAAAGGTTCCAATAAGAGAGAGGTTGTCAGATCGTTTTTGAAATCACTGGGAGATAACTATGCAGTTCATCGTGTTTTTACGTCTGCCCAGAAATACTGATTACCGCTTCAGATAAGTTCGTAACCATTATTCGTATGAAGAAAAATCATTTGCCTTATATAATTTGTTTTCCATACAATAAATTAACCTTTCTCAATATATGCTCTCGTAAGGAAAGGTTTATTAAATGCTTATGCTCAGGTCAGTAAAAATAACCGGTGAACGGTAAGTTTTATACTTACTGCTCACCGGTTATTTTCCAGGGATTGTAAGAAAATAACTCTGGCAAATTATGTTTATTATCCTCGCGTCAACCGTCACGCGTTACGTGTCACGATTTTAAAATATTACTCGCCTTTTTTATATTTTTCCACTATGGCAGACACTTCCGGATCCGGCTGTACGCCTCCCGTAGAAAAGAGTTTGTAATTGACTCCTATAATTTCCTTACTTTTCGGGTCAATTTCAAGATTCATATCACCTACATATCTGCAGTTAGATGCTGCTTCTACTACCAGAGTATTTCTTCCGTCCGGATTTTTAACTGTTTCCGGCTGGGTAAGTGTTTTATGATCGTGGCCTGCCACTATAATATCAATACCTTCCACACTTGAGCCGAGATCTTTTACTCTTCCCACACTTTCATGGGACAGTATTACAACTATATCAGCTCCATCTGCTTTTGCCTTTTTTACAAGATCCGATGCAGCACTTCTGAGAGATTGAACGTTTACATCATATCCTACATGGGGGTGGGCGGAAGTGGCCTGTCTGGGGGTAGTAAGACCTATAAATCCTACTTTTACGCCATTCATTTCCTGTACTACATAGGGTTTTGTATGTTCAAGAGGTTTCCCCGATTCTTTATAGGTAACATTACCGAGCAGTGTCTGTGCATCAAGTTTCGGAAGTAAATCTTCTTCTAAATATTTTCCTCCATGTTGAAATTCATGATTTCCTGGAACAAATATTTCTAAGCCCATAGAATTAAAGGCATCTGCCATAGGGCCAAAAAACTGCGGCCCCGGTTCATCATTACTTCCTTCATAAGATATGTCTCCGGTGTTAACTATAAAGGAATTTTCATCTCCATAAAATTTTTCTCTGCTCTTTACTACAGCAGCTTCACCTGCTATTTTATTAAATTTATTATCATGTTCGTCATTTGTGTGTATTATACTTATCTCAACAGGCGGCGCAGACTCGCTTTTAAGTCCCTTTGCCATAAGAAGGTTACCTATGGTCGGTTCAGACATCTGAAAATACCATTCTTTTTCA
>JBEHWP010000328.1:0-7050 GCA_040217665.1 Vulcanimicrobiota bacterium | reverse complement strand
TGGTTTTGCAGACTGTTAATATTTTGCGTCTATATAATTTATAACTCTCTTTTAATACGGCATATCTTTTCCTCCAGAGCCCGGACAGGGACAGGAATGTGTTCCATATTTTTTGGGTACCAATTTACCTGTTGCGGTACTTAGAGTTTCTCCTTAATTCTCAACTCTCATTTCCATATACCGGCTATCTTATAAGAACATGACGGACATTTCCCGTTTTTTAATGAATTTTTAATTATTTCAAAGCCCACACGCTGTATAAGAAGTTTTTTACATCCCGGACAGTATGTATTTTCACCGGCATGACCGGGAACATTTCCTATATAAACATAATGAAGGCCGGCTTTTAATGCAGTATCCCTTGCCCGTTCAAGAGTTTTAACAGGAGTAGAAGGCAGATTTTTCATTTTATAAATAGGATGGAAACGAGAAAAATGTAAAGGAACATCAGCGCCTATATTGTTTTTTATCCATGTAGCCATAGATTTAATTTCTGTTATACTGTCATTGAGAGCCGGTATAATAAGCACTACAATTTCAAACCACATTCCCTGCGATTTCAAAAGCTTGAGTGTTTTTAATACAGGTTCCAGTTCGCCTCCGCATATATCACTGTAAAATGTATCGCTGAAAGCTTTTAAGTCTATTTTTACGGCACCAAGATATTTGCAGAGTTCTTTCATGGGTTTTTCATTTATATAACCGTTTGAAATCATTACACACTTTATTCCTCTGTCCTTACCTGTTCTGGCTATTTTATAAAGATATTCGTAAAATATAACAGGTTCATTGTAAGTGCCTGATACTGTGGCACAATGTTCTTTCTGTGCATTTTTTATAATATCTTCAGGGGAAAGATAGATACTGTCAACTTCTTCCGGCCTGAACTGAGAAATTTCCCAGTTCTGACAGAATTTACAGGTAAAATTACAGCCTGCTGTACCAATTGAAAAAGATTTTGTTCCCGGTAAATAATGGAAGAGCGGTTTTTTCTCTACAGGATCTATATGTACGGAAGCTGCTCTGGAATAAACGAGACTTTTGAGTATGCCGTCCATGTTTTCTCTCGTTTTGCAGTCACCTCTCTTATGGTTTTTAATAGAACATTCATTCGGGCAGAGTTTACAGATTACTTTTTGCTTCTCTTTTTTTTCGTAGTACATTGCCTCTGTAATAAAAAGATTTTTATTCCCGGCCAGAATACCTGTATTTAGAAGGGGAGAAGCCAGAAGACATGTTCCGCCTCCACAGATAATATGCTTTATAAGTTCTCTCCTGTTTAGTTTTTTCATAATTAGATTTCCTCAAAAAGCAATGAGTGGTAAGGAGTGATAAGTATTACAATTCACTCTTCACCACTCACTATTCACTTATTTTATAATAATTTTACCGTCAATTATATCCTGTTTTATTGCATCCAGCTTTTCAAACTCTTCTTTTGTAAGGAGATCCTGAGAATATTTGAATTCGGTAAGACTTACTCCGTTCTCTTTTAACCCCATTACCATTGTTCCTGCTTTGAATTTGTTGTCCATATAGTCTCTGACAATAACAAATAAAGCATTGTCAACTCTTTTCATCATACTGGTTATTACATTTCCCGGAGCTATATAATCCTGATCCGCATCAACGCCTATACAATATTTATTTTTTATCCTTGCAGTTTCAATGACTCCAAGACCTGATCCCCCTGCGGCAGCAAATATGACATCAATATTATTATCATACATATCCCTGGCAATTTTTTTCCCGAGATCCGGTGAAGAAAATGCTTCTTCAGTATCTCCGATATATTTTATATCTATGGTCACATCAGGTTTTATATATTTTGCACCCTCTTCATAGCCTTTTTTGAATTTTTCTATTATATCGTTATTCATACCACCTATAAAACCTATTTTTTCTGTTTTAGTTACCATAGCTGCAGTGCATCCGACCAGAAAAGATCCTTCGTCCTCTCTGAATATAACAGATGTTACATTTGGCATATCAACTGAAGCATCTATGATTGCAAAGCTGATGTCGGGATGTTCCTTTGCCACTTCTTTCAGAGCTTCTTCCTGAAAGAAACCGATTCCTATGACTAATTTTACTCCCTGACTTATAAGATCTTCATAATAATTTTTTAATACATCAACCTTCATCGGTTCTCTGGTTAAAACATCTACTCCCTCTATTTCCTGATTAATCCTTGCCAGCCCTTCTGTAGCAGTCCATTCAAAGGATAAATCTCCTGAGCCTCCTACAGGCATTACTATACCTATAGTAGCTTTATTTTTTTTATCATTGTTTTCATCGCACTTTTCATTGCAAAGAGCTATGTTTGAAATTAATGTTAGGAAAAGTAAAATAATTACTATAGATAATATACTTTTATTAGAAAAATACAAATTTAAACACTTCCTTTCATGGTTACTCCATAACTTCGTCCAGTTTATGACCGTCATAGGGACAGAATTGAAAACCTTCTATATGAAATATATTTCCACATTTCGGACATCTTAAAGCCATACCTTCATGATGAAATGTTATGACTTTTATATTTTGAGTTTCCACACCCATTTCTCCGAAGGCAGTTTTCCCGCGCCATAATAATTTTGCAGGTATCTCTACGTTTATACTGTGGCCGTCTGTGAGGTGAAATACTGTATTTACATAGGGATTTGATGCATATAAATCTGAAGCAGCAGTGGTTTTTCCTGTAACTTCAACACTTTTTACTTTTTCAAAAGGCACTATTATTTCACTGGCACCGCGATGACCATGAAATTCCTGGAATTTTTCAATTCCCAGGCCACATGTCACATCATACATAAGAGCCTTTTGATTTTTTATATCTATAATGGTAACTGCAAAGGTATTTAATTTAGGGTTTCCCGTATCGGCTGATGGTGGCCCCTGCGGGCCAGGTGTTGGTGTCGGCTTTTTAGATGCAGAAAGGGCCATGTAAGACATAAATAATATGAATAATAAACTTAACAGACATAAAGGTAATAATTTTTTCATTGTTTTCGTCCTTTCTTGGTTTGTTTATAAAATTATGCATCATACAGAAATCATGTTTAATCTTCATGAAAAATCTGGGCACTGAAAATATAAATCACAGAATTTTTATCTTCCCAGGCATTTCTATTCATTCCTGCTTTTCTGGATACCTGTTCAAGAAACGTTTTCCTATCCCATCCGTACTCTGTTGCTACCTGAGGGAGAAGTACTCCTCTGTAATAACCGTTTTTAATATAGAGCCCATGAGTTCCTACCTGAATTTCTTCTATATTTTTAACAGGTCTTAAAGGAGTCATTACTGAAATTTCTATTTCAATATCTTCCAGTTCTGCCTCTTTTACAGGAGAGAATCGTGAGTCATTTACTGCAGCATTCACTGCATTATCCATTACTGCCTCATAGAGAGGTTCTATTCCTTCTATATATCCTATACAACCTCTCAGGTCACCATGTTCCGTTAAGGTTACAAACACCCCCCTTTTTTCTTTAAGTATTTCAGTAATATTATAATTACCGGTGTCAGGTTTTTTACCTGTTGAAAGATAGGTCTTCAGAGTATCTCTGGCGAGTTTTAACAGAGTCTGTTCTTCTTCTGTACTTAATTTTGTCGGTTCTTCATGTTTCTCACTCATAAATACTATAGAAGCATAGCTGACAGAATTCTTATAATCTCCTGTAATCTCACCTGAAGTAGAATATTTTAGAAGTATTCCCTCTGTTTCTGCTCCCATCATGGATATAAGTAAACTTATGGGGGAATAACCGCAGATAGTATCTCCATTACCGGATATGTAATTTAAAAAGCCATGAACATCTTTTTTTAAGATAAAATTGATGGCTCCTGTATCAAGTTTATTGAGATTTTCAGGTATATGCTCTTTAAAAGGTACATAACCGTAATTCTGGCCGTAATGAGTAAAATCAGAGCTTGCTATTACTACAGTATTACTATCAACATACCTTTTCATTACTTCAGCTACCTTCTTATAATCTCCCTCCTTTAGATTTCCTACCATTACTGGTATTATTTTAAAATTTTCTGCAATTCTTTGCAGAAAAGGCAATTGGATCTCAATGGAATGTTCCTTCTTTTCTGCTTCTTCATCTTTAGTAAAAAGGTTTTCTTTCATAAGTTCATTACAGATAGCTGTGTCTACAGGAATTTTCCCGAGAGGTGTGGTGTAATGAGTATAAGCAGATACGGCAAGACCTTCAAGAAAGGTTTGATGGCATGTACCCAGAATGATTACTCTTTTAATATC
Source organism: Vulcanimicrobiota bacterium (assembly GCA_040217665.1). GTDB lineage: Bacteria > Vulcanimicrobiota > SpSt-956 > SpSt-956 > JAKJGF01 > CALARM01. The sequence continues at coordinate 2,782 of JBEHWP010000328.1, read as the reverse complement.
AAGTTTTTTTATTGCCCTGTACCCGAAAGCTGCGACAGAGCCGGAATATTCATAACCGGCATGGGGAACTATTAAACCTCCGGGAAATGAAATTTTTTTGTCAGATCTTGCTTCTGTCAGATAATTATCTACCTGATCTTTTAGTTCTCCTTCCGACCCTTTATACCATGAGCCTGCAAGAGTTGAGGATCTCACTTTTTCCATCTCTTCTACTCTTTCTTCTGCTGTCGGAGTTCCTCTGGCTCCTGTAAAAAAACAGCTGGTGAGCAGGATAGATAAAATTAATATGCCAGACAGGGAAATTACTCCCGGCAAGAAAGGATCTTTATTCATAAATATCACCTCTGAGAGGTTTACTTCAGAGAAATATAGTTTATTTCATACATTAATTATGAATTATTATGAAATCAATAATAAATTAATTCTCATATGAAAAATTCTATAGAAAAAAAAAAAATCCTCTGTATTTTTCAAGTTGATATTTTGCTTAAAAGATAATACAATAGAACGAGTGAGCAGTAACCAGTGAGCAGTAACCAGTATAAAGTTACTACCGCTCCAGATAAATTGGTGTTTAATATTAGTAACTGTTGTCATACCAGCAAAAACCTGGCTTTATAAGTCTTTTCTCTGGATTTTTGCTTTCCCTGGAATGACAGATTAGAAACTTTCTGGGCATGATTTTACCTGTTTCGGTAATTACTATATCTGGTAACTGAAAAATGAACACTGGTAACTGATGACTGTTCACTTATTATTATGGATTTTAAACCTGGTAAGATTTTAAAAAATAGATATGTTCTTGAAGCTCTTCTTGGGAAAGGGGGAATGGGCAAGGTATATCTTGCTGTATCTGTTAAACACCCTGAACTGAAATTTGCCATTAAAGAATTACTCGATGTATTTCCTTCTATGGAAGAAAGAGTTCTTGCCCTGGAAGCACTCGATAAAGAGTGTGAAATACTTTCCAGTATAAGACATCCGAGATTGCCGAGGATTGTGGAAAAATTCAGTCAGGATGAAAGGGAATATCTGGTCATGGAGTTTATGGAAGGTGAAACTCTTGAAGACAGGCTGAAATCAAATAATAGACCTCTTGAAGAACATGATGTGCTTCTTGTCGGAATACAGCTGGCGGAAGTGCTTCATTTTCTCCATACTGCCCCTGAGTATCCCATTATTTACAGGGATTTGAAGCCTTCCAATATAATTCTTCAGCCAGGCCCCGATATTGATATTAAACTTGTAGATTTTGGAGTGGCACGATTTTATAAACCCGATAAAAGCAGTGATACGGTAAGGTTTGGCTCTCCCGGGTATGCCGCACCGGAACAGTACAGAAAAGAAAAGCAATCTATCCCCAGGTCGGATGTGTATGCCCTTGGAGTTATAATGTACCAACTTCTGACTCTTTATGACCCTACTGTTACTCCTTTTAAATTCAAGCCCTTACGTTCTCTTAATCCGTCTGTTTCAGAAGAACTGGAATGGATAATAGGGAAAGCTATAGAACTTGACCCTGGTAAGAGATATAATGATATGGAGTTTTTCTCCGAAGAATTAAAGGAGTATTATAGAGATAAATTTGGCCCTCTGGAAGAAAATTATCGTCTTGATATTTTCCGTAATAACCACATTGCCTATCTGCCCAATCTCAGGGTGAGCAATCTTGCTATAGCCTCTCTTGTTACAGGCATATTGAGTATTTATGCATGTCAGTGTTTTCCCGTATTCTTTCCATGTCCTATTATAGCTCTCATAACAGGTAATATGGCAAGAAAGAGTATGAAAATCAGAGAATCGGTTAATCCCAATGAGAATTATTTAATCATGGGCGGTATGATAACAGGTGTAATCGGGTTGATTTTTCAGTTCATATATTTACTTATTGTATTATTTCCCTATCTCTGGAGGTGAACTTATGGATAAAGAAGAGAAAAAAATCTATCGCGGGCCAAGGCCCTGTGAAGACGAACTATTTGATTTGAAAAATAAAGGCGTAAGAGCTATTGTTAATCTTCAGAGAGAAGATACATCCAGTAAAGAATTTATAGAGAGCCTTGGTATGAAGTTTTTTCATATTCCTGTAATAGATCATACTGCTCCTACTGTTGAACAGATAGAAGAATTTATTTCCATTGCGGAAAATGAAGAGAATCTCCCTCTCTATGTCCACTGTCTGGCAGGACTTGAAAGAACAGGGACTATGGTGGCATGTTACAGAATATATACAGGGTGGGACTGTGAAGACGCCATAGCCTATAATTATTATGAAACAAGATGGCCTCTTATGGACTGCCAGAAGGAAGTAGTAAGACAATATGCCAGAAGAATAAACCTTTAGTACAGATTCAGATACATTAGTATCCTATATTTTCTTTACTACAGGCCCATGCGGCGTATCTGATACAATATAACCTTTTTCCATTATTCTTTTTCTGAGTTCATCGGACAGGGGCCAGTTTTTATCTTTTCTTGCTTTCTGTCTTTCTTCTACAAGTTTTTCCACTTCTTTATCTATCTGTTCAATTTTTTTCTTTTCTTCTTTGATTTTTTCTATACCAATTGCAAGGATTTTATCAAAATCAAGGAGAAGTTCCATTTTCTGGTTGTTTCCCAGTGTGTCATCTTTAAGGACTGACCAGAGTACTGCGAGACCCCGTGGTGTATTGAGATCATCATTCAGTGCCTCTTTAAAATTCTCCATATAAGAAGAAACCTTTTCTGTCCCTCTGTCAGAGGGAGATCCTTTTATTTCAATTACTTTTTCTTTTAAATGAGC
>JBEHWP010000327.1:0-7063 GCA_040217665.1 Vulcanimicrobiota bacterium | reverse complement strand
GAAGGATTGTATTTTATTGCCAGTTCATATTCTCTCCATGCTTTATCATCTTCTTTTAATTCTTCATATATAATTCCCATGTTCCCGTGGACTGACCTGTAATGATCCGGTTCAAGTTCCAGCGCTTTTTCCCATTCTGACAGGGCAAATTCAAAATTTCTTTTTTTGAAATATACAATTCCCAGTTCATAATGAGTCGGACCGTGTTCCGGCATTAAAAGAAGGGCTTTCTGGTAATGAGTTGAAGCAGAGTTTAATCTTCCTTCTTCATCATAGATTAAACCCAGTGAATAATAGGCCAGTCCACAGGAATGATCGAGTTCCAGAACTTTTTTAAACGCTTTTTCTGCTTCTTTGAGCTTCCCCTGATGATAACAGGCCATGCCGAGATTGTAAAGGGAATCTATATCAGAAGGACATATGTCCAGTGATTTTTTATATTCTTCACAGGCATCATAATAATTTCCTTCCTGGTAATATAAGAGGCCGAGATTATAATGGGCCAGCATTTCAAGTGGATTCAGCTCCACTGCTTTTTTATAATGATATTTTGCTCTGTCCTGTCTGTCAAGTTCTTTCAGAGCAGTGCCAAGATTCAAGTGAACTTCAAGAAATTCAGGGTAAAGCTCTATGGCATGCTCCCATGCCGAAACAGCTTCGTCGATTTTTTTGTTTTCATAACAGGCAAGACCTGCTTTGAAAGCTTCCAGAGCTTCTTTTTTCTTTTTCTCTTCTTCTATTTTTTTTTCTTCTTCTATATTTTTATCTGATATAATCCCTTCTTTTTTTATTTCTTCTACAGAAATTTTCGTCACTTCTTCTGTTTCATAATGAGATGAAGCCTTTTCAGGATCCAGTTCCAGCGCTTTTTGCCAGTGCTCTATGGCAAGATCGACTCTGCCTGCACTGTTACAGGCTTTCCCCAGGTTAATATAGAATTTCGCACAGTCAGGGCATATGGTAATAGCTTTTTTGTATGCTTCGATGGCCTCTTTCCATTTTCCCTGACCGGCCAGATTGAGGCCCGTTTTATTGTAGATTGCTGCTTTTTGTTGTAAATTTTTTTCTTCCATAGACTGCTCCGTTTTTATAAGCGTGATGCGTGATGCGTGATGCGTAATGCGTGATTTATTATCACCCTTCACTCTTCACCCTTCACTCTTCACTTTTCACGACTCACCACTCACTATATTCCCCTTTTATCCCGTTCCCCCTTTTAACTGATACTATAAAAAATGTAATTTCACTTATTGTTATAAATTCTTCTGTAGATTATAATATGTAAATTATCATATACAAAATTTTTCTGCTTCGCGTCACGCGTCACGCGTCACGATACAGAAAGGAATACTATATAATGGAATATCCCGAAAAAAACATATTGTTTCTCTCTCTTGAAGACGTAATTGAATGTGGCGGAAATGATGTAAATAAAGCATCGGAAGATGTAAAGAGAGGATTTGAATTACTTTTAGAAGATAGAATTGTTCAGCCTCTGAAAACATCATTGAAAATTAAAAAGAAAGATCATGAACATAGAGCAGGCCTTGTAAATTTTCTTCCTGCCTGTGTGGACCTCGGAGAAGAAGAAATTTATTCCTGTAAAATCCTGGGAGCCATGCCTCCCAATGTGGAAATAGGACTTCCGAGAGCTGCAGGTCTTACTATACTCTTTGATTCTGTTACTAAAACCCCTCTCTGCGTAATGGATGCACAGGTAATAAGTGCCACAAGAACGGGAGGAGTTACACGTATTGTAGCAGAAAAAATTGCCGATCCGGAAACCGAAGAAATCGGACTCGTAGGAGCAGGTGTCAATATGAGGACACAGCTTCTCGGCCTGCAACTCGCTTTGCCGCGTCTTAAAAAAGTAAAGGTTTATTCCAGAAGAGAGGCAAAACATAGATTTGCCGAAGAAATGGGCGAAAGGACAGGACTCAATATTTTACCTGTAGAAACAGCAGAAGAAGCGGTAAAAGATTGCAGTCTTATAGTTACCTGCCTGCCCAATATGGATAAACCTGTTGTGAAAGCAGAATGGGTTAAGGAGAAAGGTATTACTGTTATAAATATAGGATGTTATGAGTCGGAAACAATACTCCTTAAACGTATGGACAGGGTATTTACCGATATATGGGAACAGAATAAACACAGAGGCGTCCAGACTCTGGCTCTTGCAGTATTTCAGGGGGTCATACCGGAAAGTATAGTTGAAGATATAGCTCCCGTGCTTGCAGGGAAAAAGCCGGGAAGACAGTCCAGTGAAGAGAATATATTCTTTTCTCCTATTGGCCTTGCCTTTGAAGACGGCCTTGTAGCCTGGAGGGTTTATAAAGAAGCAATCAGGAAAGGTATTGGAACGAAACTTACTCTATGGAAATCATGTAAATGGATTTGAGTCGTGAAAAGTGAAAAGTGCAAAGTGAAAAGTGAGTCGTGAGTTGTGTGCAGGGGCGTTTTATTAAACGCCCTGGAGATGAAATACGCATAACGCATAACGCATCACGAACCACCTGTTACGCGTCACGCGTCACGTTAATAAAGAAAGGCATATATATGAAACTTACAAATGAAAATTTAATAAAATGCCTGAAGGAAACGCCTCCTGAAGAGCTTGTGAGAATCTGCCGGGAATGCCAGAAAATTGCTACCTATGATAAGATAAAAGACGATAGACTTAAGAGTGACCCCATGCCTGTCACCGTATTCCCCGTACCTTATATTGTAACGAAAGATATAATAAAAAATGTTACAGGGAAACTGGATTTTTTTATACAGGCTTTGATTAAACTTGAACAACATATTCTCTGTGACAGGGGAGGCCTTCTATATAACCGTTTGATGAATTCTTTGACTCCCGGAGGAAGGCACCTTGTAGAAGAGTGCAACTTCGAATCAGATTATTCCTTAAAGAAACGCCACAGAAGGATTGACGGATATCTGGATTTTTTTACAGGTGATTTTTCTATCATAGAAGTCAATCAGGCTGCACCTCTTGCTATTGATTTTTATGATGTTTCCCAGAGGATGGCATCTCATTTTTTGAACTCCCTGGGCTTTTTTTATCAACCTGTTCTTCTGGCCCATCATATTCTGAACTGGTTTGTAGATGAATATACTTACAGATATGCCGGTAAATTTCCTCATAATATAGCCCTTGTAATAGAACATGGATATTTACCTAAATTTATAGACCTTCCCCGGATGGCCCTTATATGTGAAGAACTTGCCAGGGAAAAATATGGTGAAAAACTTTCCATTAAGGTCTGTTTCCCTTATGAAATAAGCCTGTCCGGTGAAAAGATAATGTTTGACAATCACGAAATAGATATGATATGGAGAAATTCCGTGTATATGACGAAATACAGAGAAGAAGGTCTTAATATTAAAGATTATGAAACAATCTGTCATAATCCCGATAAATATCTTATCATTAATGCCACCAGGGTCTGGCTCACAAGGACAAAGGAAGTTTTTTCTCTCCTGAGTAATGAAGAGTGCCGCAAAGAGATAGGTCTTTCAGAAGAAGAAGACAGGATAATTAAAGAAATTGTTCCCTATTCCGTAAACCTTAAATATGAGACTCAGGTGGCGGAAACGGTGATAAAAGAAAAAGATCTGTGGATTACAAAACCTGCCGATGCAGGTTTTGGTAAAGGTGTGGAATTCGGTGCTGCCCACAGTGAAAAATCATGGATAAGTATAATTAAAGAGAGAACAGAACAGGATGGTTTTATCTTCCAGAAAAGGGTAACATATCCGACCATTCGGGTAACTGATATAGATGATGACGGCCATCTTATAAACCACTGTGTCGAATATGATTTCTGTCCCCATCATATAAACGGTGCTTTTACCGGCACAGCCCTTACAAGGACAAATGTTCTGGAAGAAAAAGGAAAAGTAAAGAAAATGAATCTTGTAGGAGGAGGAATAATACTTCCCGTTATCGGGGCAGAAGCCTGTCCGCCTCTGCAGAAATATTATGTTTAATAAAAATTTCAACTCATATTTATGTGCATTCATATGTGTCGTCTCATCTGCCGTAGAACCTGTTCTTTCCAAGATAGGATACAGATATTTCATAACTCCTTATGAACTGCTCATACTGCGATTTCTTATAGGAGGCATTGTAGTTTTACCTCTCGTAAAAAGATACAGATGGATTGGCTGGAAAAATACTGCCGGTCTTTTATGGCTTGCACTGCTTCTTATGAGTACCTGTGGCCTTGTTCTTGTTGCTTTAAAATATCTTACCGCCGTCGTTGTTATTACGATTATTACTGCTACTCCTGCTTTTGTGGCAATTGTAAATCAAATCCTCGGAAAGGAAATACTTTCCAGAAGATTCTGGCTTGGTTTTTTACTCTGTTTTACAGGTATTTTACTTAGTATTGAAATACACAGAGGAACATCAAATTCCCAGACCTTCAATATAATAGGACTTTTATGCGCTTTCGGTTCTGTCGCCGTATCCACTATCTACCGGACACAACTGGATGATGCTACAAGAAACTTTCCTCCCATGCAGGTATCTACCTATATGTTTATAATGGATGCCATTGTAGCGGTGTTTTTTCTGCCAACCATGTGGCCTATGTCAGGAAAAACATGGGTTATAGGCAGTATTATAGGAATTGCTGCCGCAATTGCCAATATCAGCTTTCTTATGGCCATATATTTTATGGGTTCTACGAGGATGTCTGTTATAGGACTTCTTCAGAGACCTCTTGTTATACTCTGTGCCGCTCTTATATTGAAAGAGCCTCTCAGCACCGTGCAGATAGCGGGCATAATTCTTGTTATCATGGGAATTCAGATGGCAAAGGTTACGAAGAGAACACAGATTTTAAGTAAAGAGCTGGCAGTGGCTCTGAAATAATTCTGTTAATTCTTCGCTCCTTTTATGTTATAATAAACAGCAAAGGGAGTGTTATTTTTATGAAGAAGCATATTACCTTTGTTGAAGCCTTGATAGTTCTTTCGTTGATTGTGGTTCTGGTGAAAGCCGGTTCTTATTATAGAAAATCCTCTAAAGAAGGTTTTGATACCCAAAATTCTATTGATTTCAGAAGAAATAATACAGGTAAAGAAGAATTTGCTGAAATTTTTGAAAGTCCTGATAAGCAGGGAACAGTCAAAAAAGCCAGGAAGATTATTAAACCGGAAGAGGTAAAGAGCATTTACTTTAAAATGGTTAACTATGATAATTCTGAAGAGGTTTTTGCGGAAACAACTATTAAGAATCCTGTTATAAAAAAAGGGTTTAAGCTGAACCTGGGTGACGATCCGAATTTCCCGAGATACTTTCCTCCTTTTAAAATGCTTATAACGTTAAAAGCTATGGATATAAATAATAGAACTGTTATAGAGATCAGAAGAGTTCAAGTATTGAGGGTTGGCGAGCAAAATATAGATTTAAATGTAACCAGATATCTTGATATGTAAATGAAGTTATTGTTTTTTTTTATACTGCTGGATAATTACTCCCGATATAATAAGTACCAGTCCGATTATTGTGGAAAATAAAATTTTTTCTCCCACTATAAGTGATATGAATAAGAGTGATATAAAGGGGGAGAAATATACGAGATTACTTATTTTATCGGTTTTCGCAGAAAGCTTTAACGCTTTAAGCCACAGAACAAAGGTAATACCCATTTCAAATAATCCTACATAGATGACAGCCAGAATGCCTTTTATATCGGGTATGATGATTTTTGAATAAAATACCGTTAAAATGAGTGTAAAAACAAAACCTGCCAGAAAATTAAAGAAGAGTTTTACCACTTCATCTCTTTTATCTTTTACATTATAAATCCAGAACAGAGCCCATATGACTGATGAACCCACTGCAAGTACCACTCCGAAAGGATTTGAAAATTTCATTGATAAAATATTTCCGCCTGTCCCTGTTATGACTACCCCTGTGAAACTTATAATAATAGCGAAAATACTTTTCATTTCTATTTTCTGTTTCAGAAGTGGAATGGACAGCAATACCAGCATAAGAGGCCATGTGTAATTGAGCGGCTGCGCTTCCTGTGCGGGAAGTACGGAATAGGCTTTAAAAAGCACTGTGTAATAGAGAAAAGGATTCAGAAAACCAAGTAAAATAGACATTAAATAATCTTTTTTTGAATATGTGAATAGATGTAAAGATTTTTTCTGAATAAACAATATAATAAAAAGCACTGTTGCTGAAGTTCCTGAGGAATAGAGAAGAAGCTGCATGAAATCTACATATTTCAGTGATATTTTAAAGGCAGATGCCACGGTAGACCACAGTAATATTGATATAATTGCATAAAGATAAGATTTTTGTTGATCTTTTTGTGTTTTTTCTTCCGTCATTCCAGGTACTTTACCATGAACCATTCAATCATTCAACAGAGTAAAATTTATTTTTTTATATTTGTTGAAAATTTTCATGAAATTTGCTATTATTATAGTCAAGAATATATTTGGATTGTATTGTGTTTTATCCTGATAAAAATGATGTTTTTTCATCAATGCCGGAAGGGGGAATCGTATGTAAAATATTATAAAGGAGGTAGTTTATATGGTTGCAGACAGGACAGATAAACGTGAAACTATAAAAAATCTTGATAATTTTTTCCTTTTATCATCTCTTTCTGCAGCAGGTCTTACAGATATAGGAAGAAAAAGGAAAAACAACGAAGATGATTTTTACATGGATAAAGAGACAGGCTTATTTATTGTAAGCGACGGCATGGGAGGTGCACAGGCAGGAGAGGTGGCATCCCGGATGGTAGTGGATTATTTACCTTTTTATATAATCTCTGTCGTTAATCCGTTACCGCCGGAAGTTATTCTTAAAGATTCCATTATTGCCGTAAGTGATTATATAAGACATTATAAGGAAGCGAGATATGCATTGAACGGAGCGGGAGCAACCGTTGTTGCCTGTCTTATGGTAGACGGTAAAGCGACAATCGGCCATATGGGAGACAGCAGGGTTTACCTCCTTCGCGGCAATGATTTTAAACAGATTACTTTAGATCATTCTGTCGTATTTGATCTGGTTAAAGCAGGCGTACTT
>JBEHWP010000326.1:0-7065 GCA_040217665.1 Vulcanimicrobiota bacterium | reverse complement strand
TCTACGACTGAACCTGTGGCAAGTCTTACATGTATTATATTATTCGGTGCAGGAGGAGTTTCCCATGGTATCTCTCTTCCTGCCGTTTTCCAGCATGCAAAATTCTTCCCGCATGACAGCACTGTAGCTATTTTCTTTGTTCTCTCTTTATATCTGTATTTATGCCATGGATAGGGATATTTTTCGAAAAATCCTTTCTCTGCAGTCCATCGTACGGCAGGATTATTCTCTATTATTTCAGGCGTTATTTCCTGTATATTTTCTCTCCAGAAATCTTCATCTCTCAATTCCCTCTCTATAAAGCTTTCTCTGTATTCTTCTTTTATTTCATAGGCATAGAGCATGGAAGATATGAGGACTGATCTGTTAAAAACAAAACTGTCTTCTGCTTTTCTCAGAAATTTTTTATTATCTCTGTAATTTTCTTTGTTTATTCCCGGAAACAGTATTTCCCATAAAGATTTCTGAGGCTCTTTAAAGAGATTATTTTCTATATAAGACTGAAGGGCATTTTTCTTTACGCGGACAAAAAATCTGTATATATCTCCCGGCTCGGTGCTTTCCGAACCAAAATCTCTGAAATCTCTTTCTTCTCCTGCCTCGTTTTTCCTGTAAGAATCCCTTTCTCCTATAAGACCGGTAGAGCCGGGATACAGTTCGAAAACATCTTCCAGAAAGACTTTTCTGATTATATTTACCAGATTTTCCCTGCCACGAAGTGTCTCTTCTCTCGCTCTTTTTCTTAAAGTGCCATTTCCCGTATCTCTGATAGAAGCTTCTGTCTCAATCTGTAAGGGGTCTTTTACAAGAACAGTGAAAGCATATTCATCCGGGTTTGACGGGAAACAGAGACTCTTGGCTATTCCCACACCATCCATACCGCGGTTTTCCATTGATTGAAGGGTTTTATGGAGTATTTCTGCCGGCACAGGTTCTGTTCCGTGAACTGCAGCCACTCCGCAGTTTGACACCCCTGTCCGTCTCTGCTCGAAATGTGGTTTCGGCAGATCCCTTACCTTCTGTCTTGCAAGCTGTAATGATGCTTCACGTCTGAGTCTTATACGGTGATCCACTCTTTCTTTAAGACCCATCCAGTGTATGAGATCAAATCTTCCTCTCAGTTCTCTTATATCATTTATGCCCAGTGATGCAAGAGAACGTATGACCTGCATCTGCATCATAGTAAAAGCATTTATAATCTGAGTCGTATTTTCTTCTATATCTCTGAGTTTCTGCATGATGAGATTGCTTGTGGCAATACCGCGGGAACATCCGTCATGACAGTTCCTGTTTCTGTCACAACCTATGGCTACCATAGGGCCAGTTCCCCATATGACTCCGTCTGCTCCAAGGGCAACAGATTTTATGACATCTTCATATGTTCTTATGCCGCCGCTTACGAAAAATTTAATATAATTCCTGAGGCCGTCTCTTACGAGTCTGTTATGAATAAGAGGAATGGCATATTCAATATGCATGCCCATCTGTCCTTTGATGATATTGGGGCTTGCTCCCGTGCCTCCTCTGGGCCCGTCGAGCCATATTTCTATATTCATGCCGTATTTTTTCGCCCATTCAGCCGATTTTTCAGACAGATTTTCCGTCCCTTCAATCATAGCTTTTTTCGCTATAACATCCACCGTATTATCTTTTGCTATACGGGCAAGGCCTGCCGCAATAAATTCTATATCAATTGAAGGAGATACTTTTACTGCTATTACTGCATCAGGATTGATCATCCTCACTATATCTATAAATGCCTTTACATCTTCTATGGAATAACAGTTATGGAATGGGAAAGGAGATATAATACTTGTATAGGAATAATCTATAGAATCTGTGCAGAGTCTTATGATTTGCTGAAATTCCAGAGGATCGAGTAATTTATCTTCATGAAGCTTATAAGCTTTATTCTGGAGTTGTAACAGAGATTCTTTTAGTTCATCGGTTACTTCACCGGCGAGTCTGAATTTTTCCAGTTCGTGAAAGGATTTTTCGGCATATTCTCTCAGGGGATGTTTTTCCTTATTACCGAATTTATGGAGCATATTTATGAGTTTATCAAATTCTTCTTCTTTTATATACTGAATACCTTCAATGCCGCGAAGATAGGCAACGAGCCTGTTTACCTTCTGTGAGAGTATATGACCTCCTATACCCATTTTCGCTCCCTGGCTATAGGCAATAACTACACGGCGTGCTTTTTTTATGGTTTCTTTTGTTACGCCGAAAAGACCTGTTTTCAGTTCTGTAGATACATATGGTTCATCTTCTTTATCTACGATTGTTTTAAAGAGGACAGGACTCAAATCAGGTTCATTTTTTATTCTCGTCAATATATGACTGTGTTTTTCCGCCATTCTGTTATCTTCAAGGATTTTTCTTATGTCTTTTATGCAGTACCATGTACCGTCACGGAAAAATCCCTTTATTGACTGAACTTCCTGTTCCGTGAAAAATAGAGGTTCTCCCTTTTTGTTCAGGAAAAAGGATGTTGCATAACCTCCTTCACCTGTATCTACCTGAATGCCCAGGGTTCTCGCTGCCACTACCTGCGCTCTCCATGTGTCAAGTCCTACGGAACCTACGGATTTACCTCCGAACATCCATGGAGCTTTTAATGTAAGAGATTTTCCCAGATATACATCTGTTCTGACATTGTTCAGCTCGTCTTCAATAAGATCTGCCGGATTTCTGCTGTATCTGAGTCCCATAACATCGAAACCGTCTCCTAAATTCCCTGTGGCCTTAACATGTTTCAGATCAATCATAGACATATCGCCTGAAGCCATACGGCCCATGGATTCTATTAATTTCCCCGGCCATACATAATCTTTGGAATAAAGTGACTGATTGTCAGAACCGAGACAGTAGAAATGATGGGGGAGGGCTGCAGGTTTTATGAGTTTCTTTAGTTCCGAATAACATATATGTTCTCTGTTTATATCCAGAGAATTTTCATAGTTAATAAGTTCTTCATTGATTTTTTTATATATATCTATAATAGAAGGATCTTCAAATATATCTTTCTCTATTCTTTCCTCCAGAATATTAAAATCTATCAGTCTTCCTTCTTCTCCTACTGTTTTCTTTATATCTTTAAACCCTGAAGCACCCAGTACTTCAATGATCTGCACCTTTCTGGATTCCGCCTGATTTTGCAGTCTTTTTACTGCCCATTCCGTTTCAAGACCGAGCAGTTTTTCAGTAGACGTTTTTTTCTGGATAATGGCCTGATATGCAGAAGGGTCAAGGGAAAGAAGTGCTGCAAAATCTATAGCAGTGACATCTGCTCCCCTCTGAATGGTTTTCTGTGTATCAGAAGCGAGCCTTATGCCTCCCGATGCGATAATCGATACTTCAAAACGTTTGCCTGTAGATAGAAGATAATGATGAAGCGCTTTTACTGCTTTTGACGTTACAAAATATTTATCTCTGTTTCTGAGCCCTTCTATATGAATGACATCTACATTTAATTCCAGCAGATAATCTATTTTTTTCTCTATATCATAGACAAGTGTTTCATCTCCTATTATGTCATATTCACTTACAGGCAGATAACCGCTGATAAGAGGCACATTTTTCCCCTGCTGCCAGGCACATTCTTTCACATAGGTAAGTGTTTCCGCCATGCCTTTATGGAAAGGAAGTTCGAACATGGGGCATGTCCAGAGATTCTGCAGAAATTCCCTTCCTACCGTCTGGCCTGTTATGAGCCTCTGAGCTATATCGTAATTTACCCTGGGAACAATGACAGAAGGCAGTTTTTCATAATTTCCTTCTTTAAGAAAAGAGGGATAATGTTCAAGAAGAGTCTGGAAATCCATAATAACAAGGCTTTTCTGTTTTTCCGCCACATTTATGAGGGCAAGTTCTACCTTGCCGTTACTTTCAAGGGGCATTACATTGTAAATAACAGGTGTTCCTGTAAGTAACTGCGGATGTTTTCTGTTTATTATATGTCCTTTTTCATCAAAAACACAGAATGGATCCCGTTTACCCAGTGTTACCGACAGTTCTTCGTCGGGGTCTCCCTCATGGAGGCGATTCTGGGCAGGCCCTACTATATGAAAATGAGAAAATCTTTCCGCATCAAAGCCTATACCCATATGTCTGTCTCCCTGTCCCATGCCTGAAACAGGAATTTTTCCCGTAGAAGACTCTCTGTCTATTTCCATAACAATATCGTCCGTAACATATATATCTGCCACTTCTTTAAGTATTTCCGAACGTTTTACGATTGTTGTGTCATGAATTCTTTCTTTCTGTCTTATCCAGTAACGTTTTTCAGCCAGATCTGTAGCATTATATATATATCTGTCAAGTAGAATCCTTTCTTTCTGGGCGGTTCTGTTCATAGGGCAGTAGTTGACGCATGCATTGCAGAGAGCACATTTGTTTTCCGAAAGTTCCGGTATTTCTCTTGCCACTCCTGTTCTTGCTCCGTATGTGCAGGCATTTTCATTGGAACACATGCCGCAATGGATACATGTTACACGATCTATATAGAGACTTGCATATTCAAAATCCCTGGGATAGGTAATATTAATTCCATGCTGGAGATGGGATTTTTCATCTTTATGGACAGACTGGGTATGTCTGCCGTAAAGAGGGCTCTCTTTCATTATCTGCCATGCTCTTCCTATGAAATCTTCTTTTTCTTCTTCCGTAAGATTCAGTATTTTATTGAATTCTTTATCTTTTTCCACCAGGTCATAAAGATCTGTAAGAGGAACTGAAGCAGGACATACACGGTTACAGTTTCCGCATCTGGTACATACCAGAAACCCCAGGGCTTCTTCCTGTGTTATCTTTTTACCCTGAGACAGTCTGTTTGCAGTTCTTCTTCTTATTATGGGAGTAGCAGGGCCGTAGGAACCGAAAACATCGGCTGTAGGGCATACCCTTTCACAGCTGTCACATTCTGCACAGACACAGGTAATGTCTCTTACTGGATCCCGTTTTACCCTTGACCCTGCAGGGACTACCCTGGGGAATAATGTTCCTAAAAGCCATGATATATTTTCTCCTGACCCTCCTTCAAATACATGGGATGCAATTGTCAGAACCTTCTGAGTATAGTTTGAAAATGTTCTGTAAATGAAATTTCTTCCTTTATAATTTAAAAATTTGCCTCTGTTTATATATCCGGCCGGATCAGCTTCATCTTTTGCTTTCCTGAGAATCTTTAAATTTTCTTCTCTATTGTTTTTCATAAAAGGAGTATTCCATATGCCTGTTCCGTAGATTTTCCCTCCCATGTTAATGGCAATTTGAGAGAAAAAGGGAACTAGTCCCAGATAGGTATAGTGCCTCAGATGCGCAGTATCTGCAAGTACTATGGATTGAACTAAAACCATATTGTTTTTAAGTATATGGGCTTCTGTCATGAGTTCCAGTTCCATAGCTTTTTTTACGAAGCGGGAACAGAAATCTCTGTATTTTTCAAGTGAAGCAAGGGGGATAATATTTTCACTTACGATGAGAGAAGGTCCTTTTTGTTTTATTTGAACGGGAGCATAACGATGATTCCATAGTTTATGGGCAAGATTTACAGGCAACTGCTTGAATACAGGTCTGCTGCTGTCAAACATACCTGTTCTCAGGGCTTTCTGGTAATCGGAAAGAGTATCAAATTCCATTACTATTACATGGGAAGAATTTTTCAAAAGTTTTAACTCATCCAGATCGTATGAGATCTCTGAAAGTCTTTTTTCATCTTTTCTTTCAAGACAGTCCTGCTGTAATTTTACAAGATTTTCTCTTTCTATGCCACAGACGAGTTTTATATAAGGTTCATCATAATATATTACAGATGTGGGAGAAAGGTCATTGTCACTGATTTTTTTAATAAATTCCACTGATTCTTTACAGGACTGAAATGTAAAAGCATAGGGTTTAGTTATATATCTGTTTTCCTGAACTTTTAACGTAACACCGGCGATTATACCAAGCTGCCCTTCTGTCCCTGTATAAAGGGAAAAATCTTTATCATCTTTCTTTATGGTTTTCAGGTCTCCCGATGGTGTAACTATCTGAATTTCCGCTATAGATTCCGTTACATGGCCATATTTATAGCTTCCCAGACCCTGTCCCCCTGTACTTATCCACCCTGCAACAGTTCCCGAATAGGGATTTGTAATTTCCTGTATTAAAGCAAAACCTTCGTCTCTCAGGTAATTTCTGGCTTCTGCAAAGGTTACTCCCGGTTCCAAATAGAGAGTGGACTCTTTTTTATTTAATTCCATTCGTCTGAGCTGGCTCAGATCAAGGATTATGTCACCGTTCAGGGGGACACAGCCTCCGAAGGGCCATGTCCCTGTTCCTCTTATAGTAAAGGGCAGTTTATTATTTACCGATGTTTCGACAAATTTTTTTATATCTTCCACTGTAAGGGGCCGTACTACAGTTGAAGTTTTTATATTTATAAGGATGTTTTTCAAAAGATCCGGTATCAGGTGTGTTCCTGTGTCATTTGAAAATACGTCTGTCTGAGCATTATGAGGAATAAAAATTTCCGTTTCTTCCGACAGATTTCTACGGAAAAGATTCTTTATAATATCTCTTTCGTCTGTTTTTTCATTATGAAAGTTGAATCCTTCCCAGAGGAGTTTTCGTGATTGTTGTTGCTGGAGGGCCACTTCCTTCGGTGAAAGTTTTTCTTTTTTTATTGAATAATAGTTCATTATTGCAGTCCCTCCTGTAAAAAATTATTAGAGAATTATAATTCACCGGCAGGGGAAAGTCAAATTTTTACTTTTAGAGTAATTGAGATTAAAGCTGTAGTAATGTATAATGTATATGAGGTGAGAAATTATGGATGCAATTAACCTGAGAGAATATATTGAAAGATGGAAAACAGTAAATACTGCCGACACACATGACCGGAGTATGGCTTCTATGGAACTCAGATGGCAACAGATCAACAGTATATATCTCCTTGCTTCTTCCATGGGAATAACTTCACAGGAATCAATTGAAGAGAATGAAGAGATTATGAGAAGATGGAATAAACTTAAGGATTTACATAGATATGATTAAAAATTATGAGGTTATGAAAAACTT
>JBEHWP010000325.1:0-7070 GCA_040217665.1 Vulcanimicrobiota bacterium | reverse complement strand
TAGATGATATAATAGTAGAAGAAGTAAGAACTGTTAGAGAAAAACTGGCAGAAAAATATGATTGCGATATTCATAAAATCGGGCTTATGATAAAAGAAACAGAAGAGGAACATAAAAAAGAAGGATGGAAGGTTGCAAATAAAAAAGATTTACTTATTGAAACAGCAAAATTATAAATAAGTTATTATAAAATAGCAAAACCGGAAAAAACTGCTAGCTTTGAATAGCTTAATAAAATGGAGATTACCAGGTTTTTTAATCAAAGAACTCTCTGGCGTATTCTATCTTCTTCAATAATAGTAAAATTGGAAATTACCGGTGCAGTGCCTTCTCGTAATATTCTTAATAAAATCCTGCCATGGTATTCAGGTGTTTCAGGTGCAAATCGAAAATATAATAAACCGTAAGGAACAGGTAACTTATATTTATAGATTAATTCTCCGTAATCTCGATCAAAAGTCAATATGATCAGTTTTTCCTGATTTGCCCTTTTCAAAACCTCTATATCTTTTGCCCCTGGAGTTTCTTCAATTACACTTATAACTTTATAACCGGCATTCCTTAACAATCTGATACTGGCAAGGGGGAAATTTTCATTCGCAAGAAAATTCATCAAGCAGCCTCCGCAGGTAACTCATAGATATGTTCTTCTTTCATACATTCCATAACAAAAATGAACACGGCACGAAGACTTTCTTTTGTTAATGCAGGATAATTTTCTATTATCTGTTCTTCAGTCCACCCTTTAGCAAATAATCCCAGGATAAATTCTACAGATAATCTTGTACCTTTTACCACAGGTTTACCAGGTAAAATACCGGGGTCTGAATGAATAAATTTTCTCCAATCTATGTCAGGCATAAAATCACCCCTTTTTCAATTCTCTTCTCCAGTATAGACTGAATTTGTAACAAATTCAAGCCCAATCTTTATGGCCATTTTCATTTTATCTTTTTTATAAATTCCCATTTTTTTGATTCCATAAAATATTTCTTTACATAACATTCACAATAATTTCATAACTTTTTCACAACTTCATATTATAATAAGGTTCATTGAAAGGGAAATAAACAAAGAAAGGAGATGAAAGAAAAAACCATATAGATAAAGTCCTTGAAAACTATATCTATCTCTGATATAATTTTTTTTAAAGGAAATAAAAGGAGGCTTTTTTATGAGTATGGAATCTGCAAAAGCATTTGTGGACAAAATCAATACGGATCCGGACTTCGCGAAAAAAGTTGCCGGATGTAAAGATGCAAAGGAAAGAATGGCCTTTGCGAAAAAAGAAGGCTTTGACTTTACTGCAGATGAAGTAAAAAGCTTGAATAAAGAATTAAGTGATGATGCTCTTGCCAGTTTAAGCGGCGGGTGGGGCTGTTCTATGGATAGCTGTTCTTCCATACGCCCCTATGATGTACAGCCATGTACCAGTGACCAGTAAGAAATAGATAAACGTAGATTAATAAATAATCAATACAGGCTTCACGAAAAGTATTGATTATTTTATTTATTCCCCTAAAAATCCAGGAGGCATGGCTTTCGAGGAAAAATTTCCCCGTCAGTGAGGAAAACCATGTCATCAGAAGTAAGCCTGCATACTATAGATGCCGCAAGTTCAAGCTCACGGCGCCTGAGCCTGCACATATCCTCAGACGGCCTCGATACAGACCCGCAGGAAGCAGCATTGTCATGTTTACACCCTCCGGCACAGCAATACCTGGCAAAACAGGAAGTGCATAATTTATTGTCCGTTACGGGGCTTTTTTGATATTCATCCCTTCTCACGTCTTTTTCAAAAATACTTCCCAGTTTATATTCTTCCATTCCGACAAAACGCTGGCACAGATAAACGTCTCCCGAACATGAAACAGCTACAAACCCGAGACCGGCACCGCAGGCATAGTGTCTTTTATTGTTATGGAGCAGGAAAACTATTACCTGATATAACTCGCTCCTTTCTTTGAGACTTTTCAGGCCTTCACTATCCCTGTTTTTAACCAGCTTTACCCAGGTTTCCCCTTCCTTTTCCAGTTCATTGAGAATCCCTGCTGTGTCTCTCCTGCTTTTTGTTTTATTATATTCTTCCGTAAAGAGAGATTTTGAGGCAGGTATAATTGATATATGCTTAAAACCGATTTCCTTCATAGAATTTTTTACGATTTCAGGATCAGTGTTACCGACGATTACGGCATGGCCCGGCGTTTCTGGCAGTGCTTCAAGGAGCTTTTTTATGCCGGGCACAGAGGAATCATAGGAACCTCTGCCGTCTGCAAAGGGACGCTGACTGTCCTGTAACTCTTTTGTACCGTCAAAACTGACCATGATATCTATGGTGTGTTCTTTTATAAAAGCAATTTTCTCATCATCCAGAAGAGTGCCGTTGGTGGTAACATAGAAGACAATTTTCTTTCCCGCCTCACCGGCTCTTTTTTTTGCATATTCTACAACAGATTTCATCAGAGGAAATTTCAGGAACGGTTCTCCTCCAAATAAGCCTGCATATATCTTTTTTATTTTTCCTGATTGTTCAATCAGCCAGTCTATAGCCTGAAAGGCAGTATGTTCTTCCATATCGGCATCTGCGGTGCATTCTCTCCCTTTTTCATAACAGTATATACAGTTGAGATTACATGACCGGGTCAGGAAAAGACATATATTGGTAATGAAAACCGGTTCTCTTTCTTTTTTTAATATTTCTTCTCTTCCTTCTGACAGTAATCCATATTTTTTCAGTTTTTCTGATATATGGGACTGAAGAACCACATCAGGAACAGTATTTTTAATTAACATAGCCGTTTCATAGTCTATTGTATATGCAGACATTTCTTCAATATTAATGACATACCATACGCCATGATGATTGAATACATGACAGTCTTTTATAAATTTTTGTTTCATAAATATATTCACACCTGACTTCGCAATTATTTCCTGCAGTCAGTAAGTCAGATCTTTTTCCCAATATAAAATACATATCCGTAATACTGTTTGTATTTTGAATACAGATCTGCCTCACGCCTCATAAATGCAATCATATCCTCAGCAGTTTTATTTCCCCTGTGTTTTTTCAAAAATTCCTCGTGCCTTGCTTTTTGCGGAATAAAATAATTGTCTATCCAGCAACTTTCAGGCAGCGTAAATGCGGCAACAGGAATATAACCTGTTTTTTGCATAATGGAAATATTATGCCCTGTTGTGCCAATTTCAGGAACTGCGTCCACCCACCACTTCTCAATTTCAGCGGGTCGTTCATCAGTAAACCATGACTCATATGTTACGGCAACATAACCATCTTTTTTGAGGAACCTCTTCCAGTAATTCAAGCCTTTTTCAAAACCTGTATTTGCAATAGCACCCTCGGACCATATAAGATCGAATTCATCATTCTGAAAGGGCAAATTATCCATTGAACCGACAATACCTTTTACCCGGTTCTGCAAACCAAGTTTTCCGGCTCTTACGTTAAGCTTATCAATCGAGCCTGCGTAAAGGTCGAGGGCTGTGATGGTTGCTTCTGTATTTTGTGCCAGAACCATTGTTTGAGCGCCTGTACCGCAACCTAAATCGGCAATTTTTGTTTTGTTTGAAAGATTGTCGATAAAACCCAGTGCTCTGATGGTTTCTTCGGGGCTACCGGGACCCTGCCGTTCAAGCTCTGTGAAAAATTCATTGATGAGGGCAAAATCAAGTTTGTGGATTGTTATTTCTTCCATTGTTCATACTCCTTATATTCTAAAGTGACATTGAATATTATTGCTTCCTGAAAAATTCCCTGAACAACCTGACAACTTCATCTTTCTTACCGGGAATGAAAGATAAAGTTCCTGCATTTTTATGGCCGCCCCCTTCTACAAAAGCATCGGGTAACAGTTCAGTCAGATAATTTTTTAAATCATAAACAGAGAATTTCGCGGCATCTGTGGCTCTTATGGTAATCGCCGTATTCATAATGCCTGCCGTAACCAGTGCAAAAACTCCGGCTTCTTTCTGGTAACTGTCATGAATAAGCCCTGTCGCTCTTCCCGGCTTCGGGAAAAAACCAAATCCTGGGAAGGATTTCTCTATGTCAATCGTCTGAAGAGTAATATTCCCGATTTTTTCCTGAACTGCCTCTGATTTACCTATGGCAAGACCCTTTCTGTCCAGTTCTTTAATATAGGGAGCCATCAGTGAAACCAGTTCTTTCTGTCTTTCTCTCGGTTCTCCGAAGAGAACTTCTATATATTCTCTCGCTTCCATGAATCTGACCTTTGAAGAAACATATTCTATGACAAGGCTTATGTCTGATAGCAATTCTTTTGAATAACCTTCATTATTTGCGATTTTCAGATATTTTTCCATTACTTCCCTGTTTTCCAGATCAATTCTGTCGGAATAACCGCTCATTGCAGCTATTTGCATGATATTCTCCACATCATTATTGATGAACCTGGCCAGTTCCACACAGAGCATGCCTGCAGAGATTTTAGAACCGCTTTCACCGACAAGGAAAGGATTTATGTGGGTTAACACTTCGGAGGAAATGACGTCTCTGTCAAATCCGTGATGGTCTATAACGATGAAATCCGCGCCATGAATTTTACCCTGCCTTATACCCATTAAATCCGCTTCACATGAACCGTTGTCTGCAATTATAATCAGAGGCATTTTATTTGAAAATTTTGCCACATTGTGGAGTGACCCGGCAGTATCTCTGATGGAATCTCCTAATTCATAAAAAGGTGCCTGACAGGGCGCTCTCTGGAAATATTCCCAGGGTGCTTTCACCGAACTGTGCTGTTTGACGATTAAAGCCACAATTGCTTTCTCAAGGGCAAAACCTGAAGAATAACCGTCACAGTCATTATGGTGTCTTATTATAACGGGCCTGTTTCTGATAACTGCAAGCCTTATGTGAAGGGCTGCCTCCATAAAACGGGGTTTTAATTTCTGTAATACGGGACTGTCAACCAGAAAGGGAATTTCATTTACCCTGGCCCTCTCAAGTTCAATCTTACAGATTTCATCCTGAAGTTCCTGAAGATCGGCTTCCTTTAATTTATTGATAGATCTGATTTCACCTTCAATCTCTCCTCTGAACTCTCCTGTTTCAACAATGGCTTCAACACCTGCTCCTTCTGTTATTTCAGGATAGGCACGTTCACCGGGTTTTATGAAACCTTTTATTGAAAACTCTCCTGTTCCGTCTGAAATAAAAAAGACTGTAGGCCCTCCTGTCTGAACAATCCTGTTAATATAACCTCTGAGTAAAACTTTTTTCGTAGAACCTTTTATGTCTCTTATTAATATTTTCTCTGGTTTTTCAATTGAATCCCTTGTATTTTTCATATTTCATCCTTTATCTTTTTTGATTTTTTTTATATTCAGTTAAATATATTAACATAAAAAACATTATTCTGAAAGTTATTCTTTGCATAAATTCCTGTACATCACACATTACGCTTTACGAGTCATTATTTATGGACAGTAAGGATCGATCTGATTGAGCACCTCCAGCAGTTCTTCACCGCTCCATATACCTTTACGGCTATGGCTGGTCTGTTTCTCAAATTCTATAAACCATGCCGGCGCATGTATATCAATATCATTGGAATGTCCCTCGCCAACAGGATATCCTGTGTACATAGACATGGCACATGTATAGTATTTTCCCTGGTCAAATTTCCGTTTCCTGTGTCTCTCCAGAAACTGCCTGAATTCATAATAGTCCGGGAAGAGCCTTCCCTTTGCATCCCACAGATCTGTTGATAAAGAGTCAGATGCAGGCGGTTCAGCATCCGGGGGAAGCAATAATTTTATTATTTCATCGTCTGCTGTCATATCTGAAGGAATATTTCCGCTTTTATTCCTGACATTCACATCTGCTCCGGAGGATATTAATAATTTAACTATATCTATACGGTCGGCACGGGCTGCATTGTGTAAAGGAGTGTCTCCTTCCCTGTCTCTGACATTGATATCCGCCCCCTGAGATATTAATAATCTGGCTATATCTATATGCTCTGTAAAGACTGCAATATGGAGAGGAGTATTTCTATAATTATCCCTCACGTTAATATTGGCTCTCCGGGATAACAATAATTTAACTATATTTCTATGACCCTTCTCTGCTGCAATATGTAAAGGAGTTTCATTATCGTTATTTTTGATGTTAATCTTTGCTTTACTGGACATCAACAGTTTGGCTATATTTATATAACCATATTCTGATGCAATATGTAAAGGAGTATTTCCGTCACTATCCCTGTCATTAACGTTTGCGCCCTGAGATATTAATAAATTGACTGTATATACATCATCATCACTTACTGCAACTTCCAGAGGAGTCATTCCGTATTCATCATCAGAATTACTGCATTGTATAGTTTTTTCTGACATAAAATTTCCTCCTGTATCACCTGTATTTTCCGGGGTTAATCCTGTATATTATATCGTAAATATTAGTAAAATTCTTTCAAGTGTCATACTTCTGAGATTTTCCAGAATGTTTCTATATCAGATTTCATAACAAGAAAAGTTATATCTTCTTCTTTGTTCAATGGTCTCCCGTTGTAGAAATGAATTATATTATCTTTGTGGTAAAAAGAAATATTAAATGTAACAGATGGAAATTTGCCCTTAATAGAAAAGAAGTAATCTCTTGCTTCTTCCGGCTTTTGTTGTTCAATAGAAGTTTTCAGTTTTCCGAGTATTTCCTGAAAATAATGATATTCCATATATTTCAATCCAAGAAGGTTTTCATGGTAGTGTTCTGATATTTTCTTATGAAGTTCCTGGATGTGCCTGTTATCCCGTTCATTCACCAGGGCATCGTTGATGTAATAAAAGGCTTGCCTGTATTCTTTTGATTTATAAAGATTCATTGCCTTATTATATAATTCTTCAGTTTCTGCCATTAGCCGGATTTTATCAATCAGTGTTCTTTTTTCCTCCATGTGTAACTCCTCATTTAACTTTATAACCCTTTGCCTGCCGGAAGGAATAAATCTTACACTTTATAGAACCGTGCCAGAGAACACCGTCCCCTTGTGGGCAATATCATTAAGTTAAGGATTCATTCTATTCCT
>JBEHWP010000324.1:0-7081 GCA_040217665.1 Vulcanimicrobiota bacterium | reverse complement strand
CAAGCACCCTGTCTCCTTCCTGTATTTCATAAATCCCCGGTTTTTCAAGCTGCCCTGCTACAGATACGAGTAATTTTACTTTTTCTTCTGATACGAATATAACATCTCCGTCTTCAAGTTCCATATTGGCTGAATTATTGCCTTCTTTATAGATTTCATTGAGGTCCTCTGTAAGTATATTCTGACCTTTTCTTGAAAGTGTGAGTTTTCTTATGATATTCCCCTGGCCTGAACTGCCTATACTCATATTTATAAGGCCTCCTGCCGCATTGACTGCTTCAAGGACTGTATGTAGTTTTTCACTTACTATATATGAACCGGGAGTCTTTACGAAACCTGTAACTGTAACTTTTTTGTTAATTTCCGGGACATAGATAATATCTCTCGAATCGAGCCTTATATTTTTGGACATATCCTTTTCTTCACCGACCAGTAATTTCTTTATATTTACAGTGAACTGTTTGTCACCTTTTACAAGACTTACCTTCTGGAGATCAGATTTTTCAGTAATACCGGCCGTTACAAGAGCTTCCATTAATCTTGCATTTCTTCTTACTTCATATTTGCCGGGCGTTTTTATTTCCCCTGATATATAAACCTCCAGTTTTGCAAAATTGGTTACTTCTACATTTACCAGGGGTTTCTTTATGATTTTTTTTAAACCTGCAGTAATTATATCTTTTACCTGGGCAGTAGTAAGATTACGTACATCTATTGCCCCCGATATAAATGGATAGGAAATTCTAAAATCTTCTCTTACAATCACTGATTTACTGTAATCAGGGAATGGAACCACTGTGATTTCGATGGTATCGCCCGGCTGAAGCGTAAAAGCCCCTTCGCTGGCATTCTCTGCCATAGCCGGAAAGGTTAAAACAAATACACAGAGTAATAGTATAATTATTTTTGAAATATAGATCATTTTGTCCTCCTTGTATTTTCCGTGGTATGAGGGGAGTGGTCACTACTCATCGCTTTTAAATACAAAATCTTTTTCTTTTTTTTCTAATTTCGGCATAGAATCATCTGAGCCTTCAAGTATTTCATCAAGACTGGATGACGAATCCAGTTTCGGTTCAGAGGTTTTTCTGTCTCTTGAGTAATAGTAGCCGTATTTATATTTATAGGAATAATAGGTTCCTCTGCTTGTTTCCATCTTATTGAGCACCACACCTGCAATATCCGCCTGGGCACTGTTAAGCATTTTAATAGACTGCTGTACTGTTCTTGCATTCATGCCTGTTGATACAACAAGCAATACCTTGTCTACCATAGAAGACAGTATTATTCCGTCACTTACTGCCTGGCATGGAGAAGAATCGAATATGACCATATCTGTTTCTTTGTCTGCTACCAGGTCTTTTATAAACTCTTTCATCTTATCTGATTCAAACAGTTCTGATGTGAATTTTATGTTTTTCCCTGCTGTGAGTATTTTCAGATTTGGTATATCCGTATTATGTATTAACTGTTTAAGAGATAAATTACCGGCAGTCAGAAAATCTGTTAATCCTTTTCCATTATTATGTAATTCGATATTGAAGGCCTTGTAAAGTGTCGGTCTGAGCAGATCTGCCTCTACTAAAAGCACTTTTTTACCCATCTGTGCATAGGATATGGCAAGGTTTCCGGATACTGTAGATTTTCCTTCTCCGGGTACAGAGCTTGTTACAAGCATAGTTTTTACATTTCTTCCCAGTATTGATACATCATCTTTCATGGAAAAATTCAACACTGTTCGCAAAGTACGGAATGCTTCAAGGAAAAATACATATTTTCTTTCCTTATCATCTACATTGATAAGAGAAGGTGCCTGAAATTTATTTGAAAATTTTATCTTCGGTATTACTTCCATAACTGAAAGGTTCAAATTCTTCGACACGTCTTCTTCGTTTATAAGGGGTATATTTAACTGTTCTAAGAGAATCGCCATGCCTATACCAAGGCATAGACCAAGCAGAAGAGCCATAGAAAGATTTTTTTTCATATTTGGTTTGAAAGGTACAAATGGAGTCAGGGCATAAGCTGCTACTTCTATATTTCCCTGCTGGTCTGCCTCCATTATTTTAGCCTGCTGGGATTTCTGAAGTAATTGTTTGTATTTATCTTCTGTAATATCCAGTTCTCTTTTAAGTCTCTTCATTTCCACGATTTTTTCCGGAAGGTTTTTCAAATTTGTGCTTTCTTTTTCATATAATGCAGAAAGGCCAGATGTTTTTGCATCTGCTCCCGTATATTCTACAGAATTATTGATAAGCATTTGATTTTTCTCTGCTGTATTCTGTGATGCCATTGCTTCCCTGAGTTTCTTTTTTGTTTCTTCAATCTTTGCCTTCGTATTCAAAACGTCAGGATAATCATCTGCCCATTTTTCTTTAAGCCCTGCAAGCTCTATTTCTAAGGCGGCAAGCTGTCCTTCAAGGGTTGTAACAACAGGGTCTTTTTCGTCTATTCCCATTCCTCCCTGAAGGCCTGAACGGGCTTCTGTAAGTTTTGCCTGTGCCACATCTTTTTCTACCTGTGCCTGAGCTTTCGACGATTCCAGATCAATTACTTTTTTTACCTGTGCCTGAACTTCTGTATCTACATCTATGAGATTTTCTTTCTTCTGAAAATTTTTGAATTTCTCTTCTGCTTCTTTCAGATCTTTTTCTACCATGGCAAGCTGCTGTTCTACCATATCTCTACTCTGTTTTAATTTTATAGAGTCAAACTGTCTGTTTTTTTCTTTGAACTGATCTGCACCGTAATTGGCTATCAGCCGTGCCAGTTCCGGATCTTCATTTATAGCATTTATTAATATTATTTCTGTATCTTTTATTTTATTGAAAGACAGGCTTCCCATTATAGCTCCCGGTGGGAGGTTTATTTTGTTTTTTTCCTTGAGAAGTTTTGAAATATTTTCTCCTACTTCTGCAGAAGAACTCATCATCTGCATCTGTGCCTCGATTGAAATGGACGGAAGAAATACTGTAGTTTCTTCCTGCCCCTGCCTTTGAACCTGAATCGGCCTCGGAAGTACTACCACTTTACTTGTTGCACTGTAAAGAGGAGTGGTCATTTTGGTAAGTACAAATCCCAGTAAAAGCACGATACTCATACACTGAATTATTACAAACTTTCTTCTTCTTACAATATTTAAATAACTGAGAATTTTTTTCCAGTCAATTTCTTCTTCATCTTTCTTTGGCTCTGATTTATAAGGCATTATTGGAGATGGTTTATAAGCTTCTACCGGTGTAGGATTACTCTGAGGTTGAGAAGGTGCATTTTTGTAAGGTTCTATATTCATTTGTTACCTCCCGTATATTCGCTGGATCTTCACATGTCACACGAGGTTTATTTGTTTTATATGGTACATTAGTTTAAACTTGCGTTGATCATAACATTATATAAAACTAGTATATTTTTGTCAATATAAGTTGACTATTTACTTTTAAGTATTGTATATTATTTTAGTGAAAATTGAAAAGTGAGTGGAGGTAAAGATTTTGAGTTTACATGATAACAGTTCCGCATCACCCGTGATGCATCACGCGTCACGCGTCACGATTATCTTCCTCTTAAGTCTTTTACTCCTTAATTCTTCCTGTAACGAAGCGGCGAAATTTCATAAACAGGCAGATGATTTATATATAAAGGGTAAATATAAAGAAGCTCTCGAATTTTATGATAGAGCTCTGGAGATTAATTCTAAAAATGGAGAACTCTGGTTTGATAAAGGTGAAAGTCTCTGCGGACTGGGCAGATATGAAGAAGCTGTTGCCTGTTACGACAGAGCTCTGGAATTAAAACCTGAAGACGGCCATATCTGGTACGGTAAAGGTGAAGCACTCAGGAATAGCGGGAAGTATTATGAAGCCATTACATGTTACGATAAAACTGTCGAATTTGACCCTCTGGCCGGTTCTGCCTGGTACGGCAGGGGAGAGGCTCTGAACTGTCTCGGTAATTATGAAGAAGCAATAAAATCATGTGATAAAGCTATCGAAATTAATTATAGAAATTTTGACGCATGGTACTGTAAATCAACGGCATCTGATAAACTCAAGAATTATAAGGAAGCAGTGAGGTGCTACGATAGAGCCCTTGAGATTAAACCCGATGATCTTGGCTCATGGTACGGCAAAGGTCAGGCTCTGAACAATCTGGGAGATTATGAGAATTCTATTATATGTTATGACAGAGCAATAGAGATTAATCCGAAGGATATCAAGTCATGGTATCAGAAAGGCCGTGCTCTTGCTTTTCAGGGAAAAGTTAAGGAAGCTATGAAATGTGCCGATACAGCCATAGAGATTGACCCGAAAGATGTCAGAGCCTTGTACAGTAAAGGCCTTATTCTTGTAATACTGAAAAAATACGGTGAAGCTCTTGCCTGCTGGGATAAAGGTCTTGAACTTGACCCGAAGGATAAAGATACATGGAAAAGCAGGGGCTGGGTTATGGAAAAATTGAATAAATACGGAGAAGCAATTAAATGTTATGATAAAGTAATAGAAATTGACGGTAATGACCTGATGGCATGGCACAGTAAAGCACTGGCCCTGAACCACGGGGAAAAATACGGTGAAGCTCTTGCGTGCTGGGATAAATCGGTGGAAATAGATAAAAATGATGTATATGGCTGGTATAACAGAGGATTTACCCTGGCAAATCTGAACAGATATGCTGACGCCCTTTCGTCTTATGATAAAGCAATAGAACTTAACCCTTATTATACAGATGCATGGCTTGATAAGGGAAATATTTTATATGAGAAGGAACAATATGACGAAGCTCTTCTGTGTTATGATAAGGTTCTTGAGATTGAACCCGATGAAAAAGGTGAAGCATGGGCCGGTAAAGGAAATGTTTTATATAAACAGGAAAATTATGATGAAGCTCTTCTGTGTTATGATAATTCAATAAAGATTAATCCGAAAAATGCCGTGGCATGGAACGGTAAAGGCGATGTTTTATATAAAAAGAAATATTATAAAGAAGCACTTAAATGCTATAATAAGGTTCTGGATATGGATTCCGGCCGTGATACGGCATGGGTAAGGAAAGGCAATATTTTATTCCTCCATAAGAAATATAATGATTCCTTCAGAAGCTATAATATAGCACTTGAATTAAATCCCCGTAACAATGAGGCATGGCTGGGGAAAGGAATTCTATTATATAATCAGAAGAAATATGATGATGCCTTTACCTGTTTCGACAGAGCAGTGGAATGTAACGGAAAAGACGGCGCTGCATGGATGAACAGAGGGAGAATTCTTTATGACAGGAAAAAATATAAAGAAGCTCTTTCTTCTTACAGTAAAGCAGTGGCATGTGACCCGAACAGTACAGATGCTCTCACGGGACAGGGTAATGTTTTTTCTGCAATGAAAAAATATGATGATGCCCTTTTTTGCTACGGTAAAGCAGTCGATATGGATCCTCTCTGCAGAGAAGGCTGGCGCGGCAGGGGAGATGTTTATTTTATAGAGAAAAAATATGATGAAGCAATTTCATGTTATGATAAAGTAATACAACTGGAGCCTTCCGATTCATCTGCCTGGCTCGGCAGGGGTAATATTTTATGTGACAGGAAAAAATATGACGATGCCCTTAAGTCTTATAATAAAGCCCTGGAAGGAAATCCTCTTTCTAAAGAAGCAGCATCTGCTAAAGCCTCTCTTTTAAAACAGCTCGGCAGATATGAAGAAGCTCTTAAAGCTTACGATAAAGCCATAGAACTGGATAAAAATAATTCATCTCTCTGGTTCGACAGAGCTCTCATACTGGGCCTTCAGGAAAAATATAAAGAAGCTCTCCGATCTTATGACAGATTTCTGGAATTAAGACCTTTATCTAAAGACGGATGGACCAAAAAAGCCGGTGTTTTAAGAGAACTTGGCAGAAATGACGAAGCTCTTTACTGTTATAATAAAGCCATAGGACTTGACAGGAATAATCCGGATCTCTGGAACAGTAAAGGACTGGTTTTAATAAAAAGCGGGAAATATGCCGATGCTGTTTCGGCATATGACAGGGTTTTAGAACTCAGACCAGATGACCTGTCGGCATGTTACTACAGAGGACTGGCTCTCCTGAAAACAGGCGAATATGAAGATTCTATAGCTGCCTTTGACCGTGTTTTAAAAGTGCAGCCAGAGAATAAAGATGCTCTGTCAAATAAAGAAACGGCCATGAAAGAAATGAAAAAACAGAAAGAACTGGCAAAAGCAACTCAGACCCCTGATAAACCTTCTCCGTTACCTTCACCTGCGGAAAATTTATTTACTAAAGGCATTTCTTTAAATAAAGAAGGTAAATATGAGGAAGCAATCAAGTGTTATGATGAGGTTCTTGAAAAAGATCCGGGAAATACGGAAGTGATTTTCAATAAAGGTCTTTCACTGGGAAACCTGAGAAAACATGAAGAAGCTCTTCTGTGTTATGATAAGGTTCTTGAAAAAGATCCTTCCAGCATAAAAACCCTTTTTAAAAAAGGAACTACCCTGGTAAACCTGGGGAAGAACGAAGATGCTCTTCTGTGTTACAATAAAATTTTAGATATTAATCCGAAAAACAGTGATGTATGGTTTAACAGAGGAATTATTCTGGACAACCTTGGAAAAAACGAGGATGCCCTGGCATCATATGATAAAGTTCTGGCGATTGATCCTTCAAATACGGATGCATTGCTCAATAAAGGAAAAGTTTTAGAGAAAACCGGCAAATATGAAGAAGCTGTAGCATGTTATGATAAAATACTCTCTATAACCCCCGATGACACCCAGGCTCAGAAGAGCAGAGACGAAGCTATTAAGCATACGAATAAGGCGCCGGAGTGACGGGGCGTGATGCGTGATGCGTGATGCGTGATGCGTGATAATCGTGACGCGTGTTTTCACCGGTACCGGGCGTTCACAGAGGTTCGTCCCTACTTTTCACTTTTCACTTTTCACTTTTCACTACTTATTCCTCACCATTCGAAACCCTATATCAATACTCTTACTTACCGGAAGATTACCCCTGTAGCCAGAGCGGCATTTGCCGGCATTTTCCAGGAAACCTCCCCCTTTTATCATGCAGGTAGCTTCAG
>JBEHWP010000323.1:0-7111 GCA_040217665.1 Vulcanimicrobiota bacterium | reverse complement strand
CACTTTCATCTTTTATAGAAGCAAAAGACGTCTTTACAATAAATAATGATATGTATGGAATTATTGCATCTCTTACCGATATAGGTGTTAATTATTGTGAAAGAGATAATATAGAAAAAGCAAGAGATTATTTCATTGAAGCAAGGGATTTAGCTGTTAATAATTATAATTCACCTCAGATTCTGACTAATATATTGCTTGGCCTTGGTTATTCTTACGATCTTCAGGAGTGTTATGATAGGGCCAGGGATTATTACTCTCAGGCCCTTTCTGTTTCCACTCAGTGGCACGATACTCTTAAAAGATCTCATATACTCTATAATCTGGCTTTTACAAGTAAAAAAATGAAGCTTGATGATCTGTCTTTCTGTTTCTATGAAGAATGCTGTGCTATATTAAGACATTTAGATATTGCCATCGGGGAAAGCTATTATTTTTTCTACAGAGGTATCGTTCTTAGAGAATTACAGGATTGGGAGGAGGCAGGCCGGAGCTGGTGTAAATCTTTATTTTCTATGGATAAAGCAGGGAAAAGTGATAACAGAAAAACTATAGAATTTTATACAGGTGACATAAATGAACTTAAATCCCGTTATGGAGATATGAATATATCTATTTTTGATGAATTTTTTTGCACTTATGCCTACAGAGGTAAGAGAGAATTCTCTCTTGCTCCTTACAGAGGCGAATGGAAGAATAAAAATTTAATAGAAGAAATGGAAAATTATAAATTTGCATCTCCTTTAGGAGAATATAGAGTTCTTCTGAGCAGTCTCAGAAATCTGGGGCACATGTATGTTTCCAGAGGCAGATACAGGAAAGCTCTCTCTGTATTCAGAGAAGCTATTTCTGTTCAGTGGAAAAGAGGAGATTTTTCCGGACTTATTACAACTCTTGAAGGGCTTGGAATAACGTACAAAAAACTAAATAAAGAAAAACAGGCTTTCCTTTTTTATTCAGAAGCATCTTTTCGTTCGATATCAGAAAAAACTCATGATAATGATATGGAAGATTTTGATAAAAAGGAAGGATGGATTTATTTATTTCTGGAACAGCCGGAATTTGCGTTTTTGTTCTGGAGTAAAGAATTAGATAGAGATAAATCCATGTCGAATTTATTACGACTTGCCCGCCTTTATCTTGGTCTGGAACTTTATAAAGAAGCTTTTTTTTTCCTGGATCAAACAGCGGGGATATAATCTGTTAACCGTTACCATATCAGGAATGGTGCCCAGAATTTTTTCCACCAGTATTTAATAAAACAAAATCTATGATCATGGTATGGTAATTTAGAAGAAAGAAGATTTTTTATATGTTCATTATTTCCCTGTAGCTTTAGTTCTTCTGATATATAACAGGCTGCCATGTCTTTATTACCTGCTTTTATTTCTATAAGTCCGAGTAAAAAGTAGGTTCCTGGGATAGTGTCATTGCCGTACATTAAAATTATTAGATTCAGCTGACGTAATGCACTGGCAATACTTCCTTCATTTTTATAGGCCATAGCAAGGTAGAATTGGGTTGTCTGGCAGTCAGGATAAAATATTCTGGCCTTTTCTAATTTTTCTATGGCATCCTCCATTTTATCTTCTTGCAGAAGTTTCTTCCCTTCCATTAAATAAGGAATAAAATAGTCTTCCTTTGTAAAATTAGATTTTATAAATAAATGTGACTGTTTATAAAAAATAGATTTTCTTAAATAAACCCGGCTGATTATATCTTCATAGGCAAGAAACCAGTCATTCGAAGATGGTAATTTATTATTAAATATTGGAAAATTATCATATTCTTTATTTTGAATGATTATGTCAATGTTATGTCTGTTTATTATTTTTATAGATTCCTCTTTCCCTGACAGTATTTTAAAGCATTCTTCCAGTAAATCTGCATCATAAACAGTATCATTTCTGCCGTCAATATAAACAGGATTTGAGTCTTTGAGTTTCCATATAAGATAGCCGCCTGTTCCTAAAAAATTAAATAATTTCCCCTTTATTTTATTTTTAAGTAGAAAATTGCAGGCACCATTGGGTAACGTTTCCCATCTCATAAGTCTGCAAAGAGGGTAGGCACGACGTACAGAAATAATACTTTCCCGTAATATTACAATAGATAAACAGATTACAATAGATATTTTTATTACTGTTGTCAGGTTATATATAAATGGGTTTGAAATTTTACAATTATTCGATATTTTTTGCTTTATATATTCAAGAAAACAGGCAAGAACTGGTGTGAAAAAAGGGAGAAATGTATATACATATCGCCCTGATAAAAAAATTGGCCCGATAAAGGTTATTAATAATAATAGATCTGAATAGTTTTTTGTTTTATACATATATATAGTACTGAACAAAATAAATATAAGAAAAGAAATAATATATCTATATTCAGGTCCAAATAAGTTTAAAGGTTTACCTTCCAATACAATAGAGCGATAAGGATTTGACGTTATACAGCAGGAAATTATGTAATAAGGTGAATATAAATGATTGGGTGTTATACACAGTGCAATAAAACATAGAAATATGATTTTAAGCCATGGTATCTGTTTATTTTCCACATATATTAAGTTTTTCTTTATATATTTTTTTCTTTGTAATATATCGATGAAACCGTAAATTATAACTACTATAATACCAATAGGAGAACCGGGACCATGGAAGTTTGCCCAGAAAATAATTAATAATGGCAGCAACCATGCCAGCTTATATCTTCCTCTGATAGCCAGTTCCAGAATAAGTAACATCAGTGAACTGCAGAATAATGTAATAAAATGTGGACGTATAGCGTACATATCCGATTCTATTATGGATATCCATATAATTGCTATAAGTGAAGTTATAAGGCTGGCACCTCTTAATTTTGAAATATATCCGAATACAATCATTGAGCAGAATAACAGAACTATTCGCAACAATATAGGTCCGTCAAAGTTGCCAATATGATAGAACAGGTAGAGTAACAAATCAAAGCCCCATGAATAATTAATCCATGGAGAACCGTATTTAGTATGAGAAAAAATATCAACAACAGGAATTTTCTTTGAAGTCCATATAACTTCACCTGTTGCAAGATGCCAGAAAAAATCTGTATCTACGCCGGTAACAGGTTTTAAACTGAATTCAAGGATAATAGTAAAAGAAGAAATTATCAGAAGACACTCTATCAGAACATTTAGATTTATAGATTGATAGATTTTATAACCAGGCTTGAACCATTTCAATTTCATTACTTTATTTTACATCCATATATAAATATTTAAAAAATGTTCCACCATCCCTTGCTTTCTTCTGTAGAAGTAGGCAGTGGTGTTTCATCAGGTTTATAATTTCGGAAACAGTATATTTTGCCATCATCGGAGCCGATAAACAACATGCCTTCTGCTATGGCAGGTGATGACATGACAGGCCCTTTTGTTTGATATTCCCAGGGGCGGCCTGAATCTGTTTCCAGTGCATAAATCTTTCCGTCATCAGAGCCTGCATAAAGTATGTTATTTGCAATTGCAGGACTTGAATTTATCTTTCCTCTCGTCTTAAATTCCCATATAAGTTCACCGTTAGAAGCATTCAAAGAATAGATTTTTCTATCTTCAGAACCGAAATATAAGGCATTGCCGTCAAAAGCAGCAGAAGAGAGTATTCTACCGGATTTGTTAAATATCCATACAATCTCTCCATTTTCTTTCTTCATAGAGCAGAACGTTTTATTCCATGTACCTGTATAAAGGAAATATTCTGATATAATTATAGAAGACGTTATTTTACCTCCCAGATTTTGCTCCCATATTAATTCTCCGTTATAAGCATTTAAAGCATAGACTTTTCCGTTTATACCACCTGTATAAAGAATATCTTTATCAATAGAAGGTGAACCATGTACCTGACAGGGAAGAGGTTTCGACCATTTCTGTGCTCCGATGTTAATATCTAAAGAAAAAATATGTCCTTTTTCGTTTATAATATATATAGAATCTTTATATGCCAGAGGTGATGATATGATTGACGCTCCTGTATTAAATTTCCACAAAAATTTACCGCTTATTGATTCAAAGGCATAGAGAATATTATCGGTAGAACCGCAGTACACATAGTTTTTATACACTACAGGCGTGGCCTGAACAGGGCCTCCTGTAATATTCTGCCATTTCTTTTCACCTGTTTCTATATCAATAGCATAGAGATTATTGTCATAAGAACCTGCATATAATATTCCATAATCCACTGCAGGAGAAGATCTTACTTTTTCACCTGTTGGAAAAACCCAGTTTTCTTTAAGAAAACTCCACCTGAGAATAGTGGGAGGAGACATGGTTTTTTCTGTTTCCTGATATGATTGCCTCAGGCTATCTCTCCCGAACATGGGCCATCTTTTCTTCCCCTGCCTGTTTAAAAGTATGTCAATCCTCTGTTTTATATTTTCATCAGAAGGATTTATAGAGGAAGCGGTCTGAAATACGTCCAGAGCTTCTTCTATATGTTCCAGTCTTTCATAGGATTCACCTAATTTTAAATAATAATCTACAGTTTTTGGACTTTTACATATGGCTTTTTTATATGACTCAATTCCTTTTTGAATATTACCCTGTGCAACAAGTATATCACCAAGTAATATTATATAAGAGTGATCGTCTGGAGACAGCTTTAGAGCCCTGTTTACCATCATCTCGGCTTCTGTTAATTTCTTGCTGTATAAATAGGCTTCTCCGAGTTTTAGATAATATTTTGCCACACCCGGCACGAGACCTATTAATTTACTGAAGGATTTTACAGCATCATCATATTGATTGAGAAGAAGCTTTTCTTCTCCTTCCCTGAATATACGTTCCGCCTCTTCATATTTACTTCCGATTTCATTGAGTTTATCTGAAATTTCCTTATTGCCCGGCTCCAGTTCCAGTGATTTCTTAAGAACTGTAATAGCTTCACTTTCTTTATTTATTTTTAACAGTAAAAATCCAAGTTCTTTATAATAGGTTCCATTTCCCGGAGATTGCTCAATAGCTTTATCCATAGCTTTTATTGCTTCAACTATATTGTCTGTCTTAAGGTAACACTGACTTTTTTTATATTCAATTAGCCCGTCTACTGTAATGTTTGATTTGTTATATTCCTCCAGTGCTTCTTCATACTTACCCTGAAGAAAGAAGCAGTCTCCCAGCAATATATGATTTCCAAGTTTCTTTAAAATTTCTGCTGCATAATTAAAATTTGTTTCTTCCCGGAAAGAAGGATCTTTTCGTAAAAATTGCATCATCCCTGTTGCTGTTTCCATAAGGTAGTCCTTATTGTCCTGATCAGCTGACAGAGCTTCTTTAAATTCTTCCAGGAATTTTTTATTTCCCTCTGAAAGATATTTTTTCCCTGCTTCAAAATGATAGGCACCTTTGATTTTCCCGAGTTCAATACGATATTCATCTCTGTCCGGCGCAAGTTTTATGGCATTTTCAAGCTTCTTTATTGCTTCATCAAGGTTTCCTTCTTTTAATAACTTTTTGCTTTTCTCATAGTCATCTTTTGCATTAATTATATTTCTTATACTGGCAAGTTTTGCTTTCATCTCAGGGTCATTCGGTTTTAATACAAGAACTTTTGTGTAAAATTTTATGGCTTCATAGGGTTGATTTATATGTTCATATATTTCTCCAAGTGTTTTAAGATAAACAGGATTTGAAGGATTTATTTTTATTGCTTTCTGTATTTCTTTTATAGCTTCGTTGAGTTCTCCGAGTACTTTAAGATAAACAGGATTTGAAGGATCCTTCTGTATTTCTTTTATAGCTCCATTGGTTCTTTCTTTAAATTTATAATTAATAAGTCCTATTCTGAAATGAGGCCAGTCAAGATTATCGTTTATATTAACAGCATTCTGATAATGAATAAGAGCTCTGTTATAGTTGTTTTTGCGAAACATTATATCGCCAATCAGGATGGAATATTCTGTTGAATATTCTATCTTTAAAAGTTCTTCCAGTACAGAGATTGCTTCATCAAATAGTTTTGGATCTTCAGACAGATAACAGGATTTTGCAAGGCCCTGGAGATATTCCTTTTTCCTTTCTATTGCCACAGCTTTTCTATAGCATTCAGCTGCTTTAAAATACTGTCCTGACTTGAATAAATTATTTCCTTCTTCAACGTATTTTTTAGTAATACCGGAACTTGATACAAAACTGTAGAGGGTATTTCCGGAAGAGAAATAAAGGGTACTGTTCGCAATAGCAGGTGACGCATGAGTCGGCCCTGCCACTTTCATTTTATAGAGCACATGACCTCTTTTTGCATCAATACAATAAAGATAATTGGTTATGACAAAAACTATTTTGTTTGCAAGAGCAGGAGATGAAAGTATGGGAGCGTCTGTCCGGTATGACCAGATTTTTGTGCCTTTAAAGGCATCAAGACCGTAAACATTCATGTCTGTAGACGTTATATATACCATAGATTCTCCCGCTGCAGCATTTGTTTCTATTTTGCTTCCCGTATTAAAGATCCATCTCATTCTCCCTGTATTTATATCAACTCCATATAATTTCCCGTCAAAAGAACCTGTATATAACATATTATTTTCTATAGAAGGAGTGGAACTCACAGGAGAACCTGCGTCAAATATCCATTTAGTCTGACCTGTTTTTGCATTTACCGAAAAAATGGAAGCAGACATATTGCCGAAAAATACATTTTCTTCGTATACTGCCGGACTTGATATGATTGATGCTCTTGAATCAAATTCCCAGAGTTTTCTTACACCTGAAGTAATGCCTGTAAGGGCATAAAGTTTATTATCACTGCTTCCTATATAGAGTATATCATTATATACTGCAGGAGATGAAAATACAGGGCCTCCGGTTTTAAAGTGCCACATTTTTCTGCCGTTGTAAGCCTGTAATGCATAAATATTTGTGTCATTTGAACCGAAAAATACCATGCCTTTATAATAACATGGAGAAGATATAACAGGTTTTCCTGTATCAAAAGCCCATTTTAATGAACCGCTGCTTATATCCACACATAATAATTTCCCTGTTTTCGTTCCTATAAAAAGCATACCGTCTCCTACACAGGGAGAGGACTTGGGAGGTATGTCAAAATGGTCATGCTGCCATAGA
>JBEHWP010000322.1:0-7115 GCA_040217665.1 Vulcanimicrobiota bacterium | reverse complement strand
GTGCAAAATTCTTTTGCTTCCAGTAATTTTTTATAAGCAAGTTCTTTTTTGCCGAGTCTGCATAAGTTTTTTATATGTTCCATAATAAAATGAAATTTCAGTGTATCATTTCTTCCTGAAGAAAGCCATTCTCCGATATGGCATAAGTCAATAGCTATAGAATATTCTCTTTGTTCAAAAAAAAGTTCACAATGATAATACAAGTCCCAGATGAAATCAAGAGTGATATATTTTTGATTTTCATTCAGGAAGTCAACCATTTTTGAATAATTATCCAGTTCTGCCATTGCCTCGAAAAGTTCTTCCGGTTTCAAATATTATCACTCCTTTCTGCCATATATTATATAGTATTTTATAAATTTTATAAACCCTTTAAAGGATTATAAAAAATGTGGTATAATAACTTTTTATAGTGATTAGAGTCCAGTTGTTTTCACTTTTCACTTTTCACTCATTAAATTATAAACTATTTATTCAAGAGGCGATTTATCAATGAAATTGTTTTTAAGCTTATTCATAATGTTCATAACTGTTTCATCCTTTGCTTTTGCAGGGGAAAGATATATATATGATAAAGGAGGAAAAATAAAATTTTCTCTAATAACACCTGACGGATGGGAAGTTAATAGTAAAAAGGAAAATGGTGTAATTCTCAGCCTTACCGGTCCGACAGAAAAATCATTTACAGTAAAAATCAATATAATGGTAGATAAGATAAAGAATATAACCCTGGATGAATATATAAAAACAATCCATAGTACATTTAAAAATCCTCCCCCTATTTATAAAGAAATAAAAATTTTATCAGAACACACCATAACTGTTAACAGGATACAGCGATATGAAGCCGTAATAGACTATATATTAAACATGAACGGTAAAAATCTTGGAAGCAGAACAATGGAGACAATTATTATAAAAGACGGAGTGGCTTTTATAATAATTGGCTCGGCTATGGAAAGCAATTTTTCAAAATATGAAGGGATCTTCAAAGGAGTGTCAGATAGCTTTAAATTTGAATAATCTCAGTGGTGATAGAGGTAAATTTTGTCGGTTTTGACAAACCATTGGGATAACTATCGCCGGTAGCACTTAGATATAGACTGCGACACATGAGGCTGAGAAAAATTCACTCAGCATTGAAGGAAAATCTTGCAGTTTCAGAATTTATCTCAAACTTACCACTGTGGAGAAGAGCTATATTGTTACAAAATATACAATCTTCACTTTTCTTGAATTCTTCAAGGTCTCTCCATCCTGCAGGATGAATAATGAGTATTACATTATTTTTTTTCATCTGGCTTGAAATAAGAATATCGCCGTTACAGGAAAACTGTGATGAAAGCAAAGAAAGACACTGTTGAAATAAGTATTTGTTACCGTTAATCTGGGGAAGATTCCTGGCAAGATTTAATGTATATTTCATGTTGCTGAATTCTCTTACATGGGAAAGAATCATAAAAAAGCTCTCTATACAGGGATTTATATCATAAGGTTTATATATATCATAACAGAACGTATAATTTTGAAGTGCTTTTATTATTTCCTGACTTTTCCATGCAGTTTTTATAATCTTCTGGCATTTTTCGTCTTTTAAACGAAGTTCTATTAATTCGGCAAACATAGATATACCGCAGATAAGGTTATTAAGATCATGAAAACAGGAACGAAGAAGTTGTTCATTTAAAGGATGAGAAAAAAAATTATAATTATCTAAAATCTTCTTTATATCTTCATCTTGCAAGAACAGTATCCCCCTATATATTTATATTAGACTCGTAACTCGTAACACGTGGAAAAAGAACAAATTCTCATTCTTTTTTGTAACCAGACCGTTCATAGTTGTTAGTAATCTATCTGCAGATACAACCGGGAATGGTTATTTTAAATTCACTTCCAACATTTTCTTTTGATAATATTGAAAGCTTCCCCTCATGTGATTCCACTATGGCTTTAACAACGGCAAGTCCAAGTCCTGTTCCTCCATAGGTTCTGGTAGTCGACATATCAGCCTGCGTGAAAGGCACTACAAGAGATTTAGCTTTCTCCATAGGGAAGCCAATTCCTGTATCTGAGATATTAATAGACAGCACATTATCATCAGGTGTATCTATAGTTAAAGTAATTTTACCGCCGTTATTATTAAATTTTATAGCATTATCTATCAAATTTCTGAGAGCAATAGAAAGTTTCGCAGCATCAATATAAAGAGTTCGTCTGTTCAGATTATTATATTCTGTAAATTCTATATTTTTCTCTTCTATTTCTTCTTTAAACTCACTTATTATCTTCATTAACATATCTTCTATAAGACATTCTTTTCTATCTATTACCATACGTTCTTTTTCTTTAAGGCTCAGGGTTATCAAATTTGTGACAAGATGTTCCAGTTTAAGACTGGCCTGTTTAATATCTTTAAGCCCTTCTATTACGGTAGGCTTAAGTCCTCCCATAGCTCCTGAAAGCATCATAGATATATAACCTTTTATTATTGTTATAGGAGTTTTAAATTCATGGGATATTGTATTTATCAGATCCGTCTTTATCTTTTCAGCTTCTATGAGACGCTGATTTATCTCTTTCAATTTTATATTTTCTTCCTTGATTTTCTGTTCTTTAAGGCCTCTTTCTATAACCATAGTAATTTCATCTATCATAAAAGGTTTTGTAACAAAATCATAGGCACCTTTTTTCATTGCATTTACAGCCAGTTCAATTGTGCCAAAACCTGTCATCATAATTACAAGCAGATGAGGAGCTAAAACAATGGCCTGTTCCAGCAGTTCTATTCCGTTTATACCAGGCATTCTTATATCTGATAACAGAAGATCAAATTGTTCTCTTTTTAATATCTTAAGGGCTTCTTCTCCATCAGAGGCAGTGACAACATGATAACCTTTAGAACGGAGAAGACGATATAACAATTCTCTGATTGTATTTTCATCGTCAACTACCAGTATACTTGCCTGAGGAGTTGATACGCCATCTTTTTCACTGTGTGACACTAAAAAACGTTCCTCCTTCACAGGAAACTCATTTATATTATAATCGTAACGCGTGACGCGTGACGCGTGACGCGAAGCAGGAAATATTAAATTCCTGATTATTATATTTATTTATTCTATTATTTAATCACTTTCCCTGCATATAAGGTTTATTTTTTTACTTATAGAGAATTTCTATGAAGAGAAAGGATTATTTCGGCTTTTTTTATATCTTCTCTGACCTGTGAATAAAGTTCTTCCCGGTCATAAAATTTTCTTTCTTCTCTTATAAAATCCATAAGTTCAACAGTAAGATATGCTCCGTATAAATCTGAGCTAAAATTTAATATAAATACTTCAATAGAGATGTCATGAACACCAAAAGTAGGTTTATTCCCTATATTAACTATTCCCGACAAAACCTGTCCGGAATAATATACCCTTGCCGCATAAACGCCTTTTAAGGGTAATAATTTTTCAGAGGAAACCTCCAGGTTGGTAGTAGGGAAACCATATTTATGTCCTCTCCCTTCTCCCCTGACAACCGTGCCGGCGAGACGATAAAATCTCCCTGTAAGACTGGCCACTTTTTTAATATTTCCTTCCAGTAAATATTGCCTTATAAGTGAACTTTTTATTATTTCCCGGTCTGAATAAGCAGGGGCCAATACATGGACTGAGAAATTCATTAATTCACCGTATTTAATAATATGTTTCACTGTTCCGGCTTTGTTTCTTCCGAATGTAGCATCATAACCCAGTATTAATTCTTTCATATTTAATTTTTCTAACAATATGGATTTTATAAAATCTTCTGCATTCAAATCGGCAAAATGTCTGTTAAATTCTATAGCAATTAAGGTATCTATAGGAAAAGAACTTATAAGTTCAACTTTTTCTTCAAAAGTCGTTAAGAGAGGCGGTTTCAAAGAAGAATCTATAATATTAAGGGGGTGATTTTTAAACGTAAAAACAATTTTTTCGTAACATTTCTTATTACCTTCTTCTATCAATTTTCTGAATATTTCCTGATGTCCTCTGTGTACTCCGTCAAAGACACCTACTGTAATAATAGATGGCTTCCATGATTTTTCAATTGTTTCAAGTATTTTCATAATCTATTAAAAACCTTTAACGGTTTCAGGGACATATCTTCCTGAAGCTCCGAAATAGCCAGAAGTAATTTATCATAATTATATATACAGATCTTCTGTGAAGGCAACAGGTTATGCCCTTCTATTTGATTTAAATTAAGACGTTTTCCATTTAAAAGGTCTGCTTCAAATTCAGGTAATACCTTAACAGAAGGCAAATGTCTTACAGAATAATCAAAAGGAAGGAGTATTTTGTCTATATGACCTCTCACGTAATATTCTTCTATTTCGTCAAGTTTATAGGAAGAAGATATATGAAAAGAGCCGGTAGAAATCCTTACAAGAGAGTTCAGACAGGCACCGCAGCCAAGAACATATCCCATACTGTCACATAAGGTTCTTATATAAGTGCCTGAAGAACATTCCACTTCGAAAGACACCAGAGGATCAGAGTCAAAATAAGGCTCAATGAGAGTAATTCCATATATAACTACCTTCCTTGGTTGCCTGTCAATTTCTATACCTTTTCTTGCAAGTTCATAAAGTTTTTTTCCATGATATTTAACTGCAGAATACATAGGAGGTATCTGTTCAATAGGGCCGGTAAACTTTTCAAAGAGTGAAAGAATCTCTTCTTTTTTTATAATACCTGTTTCTTTTCTCTCCAGAACCGTTCCTGTCCTGTCCTGAGTATCAGTTCTCTGTCCTAAAATCATTTCTGCCCTGTATATTTTAGGTAAATCGTGCTGATATTCAATTAATCTGGTAGCTCTGCCTGTAAAAACAGGCAATACTCCCGTAGCCATAGGATCAAGAGTACCACTATGTCCTGCTTTCTTTACATGGAGATGTTTCTTCAGGTAATTGACAACACCAAAAGAGGTTATACCCTCATGTTTAAAACAATTAATAATTCCTTCAATCATATTCTGTATTATAATATCCTTTTTCGGGATTATATCCTTTTGAAAGCAAAAAATCAAGTATATTCTTATGATCTCCCGTTTTTTTTGTCGATATTGTTACAGAATAGAAAGGTTTCTTGCCAATAAAAATTCCGCATGGTTCCACATTAAGCCCCTTTATATACAATTTTTCAAGCCTGCTTTCAGCTTCTTTTTTATTTTTAAAATGCTCGGAGATTACTAATATAGTACCTTCATTTTTTAAATTATAAAGAAGAAAGTTTACCCCTTTTTTTTGAAGACATGTCGAAAGACGCTTTATTTCTCGTGAGGATTTATCTTTGGTGCTGACAATTCTAAAACCTTCTTCCAG
The DNA here is from genome assembly GCA_040217665.1 of Vulcanimicrobiota bacterium. Taxonomy (GTDB): domain Bacteria; phylum Vulcanimicrobiota; class SpSt-956; order SpSt-956; family JAKJGF01; genus CALARM01. The sequence continues at coordinate 1,759 of JBEHWP010000322.1, read as the reverse complement.
AATTATATGAGGATTTTCATTGCATAAAATTTTCCCGTCATAACCTTTTGATTTAAGAAGCAAGGAGAGTTTAACAGCATCCCCCCTGTTATCAAAATTACAGATAAAAAAACAACCCTTATTATGGCGCTCAATAAAAATACAGATAAGTAAAATAACTGACACCAGTAAAGGTAACAGATAAATTTTCGGTAATAAAAATTTTACAGAAGTAGATTTTTCGGTTTTCTGTGTTTTTATTTCATTTTTTATCTCTCCTGTATCAGAAGCTTCTAAAACATTGGTTTCATAACCGGTTCCACCGGGTTTTAATTTACTATAAATACTATCCAGGTCTGCTTTCATGTCTTCCACACTCTGATATCTCTCTTCTCTGTTTAAATTCATGGCTTTAACAATTATATTATTAAATTCATCTGATATATTCTTATTAAAATGTTTTGGTGGAGTGAGAGGAAGTTTACCTATAGAACGATCAATGGCATCCACAGGTAAGGCTCTGGTAATGGCATAATAGAGTGTGGCACCCAGGGAATAAATATCACTTCTTGTATCAGTCAATCTTGTGCTGTACTGTTCGAGAGGAGAAAAATGAGGATTTATATTTTTCGCTATCGCTATAGTTTTTGTCTGAGGATCAAATATTTTAGAGATACCGAAATCTATCAGTTTAATTTCGTTATTATCTGTGAGCATAACATTTTCCGGTGACAGGTCCCTGAAAATTATCGGCTGTGGTTTCTGAGAATGAAGGTAAGAGAGAACATTACATAATTTTCTTCCCCAGTCAATTACCTGAATTTCATCCAGAAACCCCTGTGTCTCTTCTATTATTGTTTCGAGTCCGTCTCCTTCTATATACTCCATTACAAGATAGTGCTTACCATCCTGCTCAAAATAATCTTCCAGCTTCGGTAATTCAGGATGATCCAGTTCCATCAATAATTTTGCCTCGAACTCAAATTGCTTTATCGCTTCCTGCCGTTCCTCGGAAGAAACGAATGTGTTTATAAGTTCTTTTACTACCCAGTAATTCTTTTTTATCAAATCTTTCGTCATATACAAATTATTTATTTCTCTGCCACCAAGATGACGAATTATTTTAAATCTATCTCTTAAAACGAAATTATTCGGAAGAATTATTTTTTCATCTTTATTTCTCATAAAAACTCCGGATAAAATAATTTTGTAAGATTTATAATCGTGAATAGTATCCGTTTATTACATGCCTGCAGTAAATTCTAATAAGTTATGAAACTAATTATATATATTATATCATATTCCTCTAGATTAAAAAATTATATAGTTTTCCTTTTCTTGCTAAAAATTTGCAACTATGGTATTATTGTAATCGTTCATCTATTAAGGGTTATTGGCAGCTTTTACGAAGCTTATCTAAAAAATAATTTTTATTAAATTCACATCATTATATTATTTCTAACCTTTAGCAATAGCTAAATAGCTTACTTATATTTTATGCAGGGTGATTATGTTATATTTAGGCATTGTAACAGATATTGATAAAAACATCGGTAAAGCTGTTGTTTTACCTGTTTACGTGAAGGATTCCAATCTACCATGGAAAAAATGCAATGAACAAAAACATATAAGCTTAACCCTGGATCAGTATACACATGTAAACAGAAAAAATGAAATTATAAGATTTTCTTTTTACGATAATCTTCTGGAAATAGATCGAGCTTCCATTGAAATAATTGATTCGAAAAAATTTAAATATGTATTTGACCTACCGGTAAAT
>JBEHWP010000321.1:0-7147 GCA_040217665.1 Vulcanimicrobiota bacterium | reverse complement strand
TATAGATCTTTTCTTCTAATTTATTTATATTCAGATCATTTTCTGTAATTTCTATCTCTACAAACTTGCTGATTTTTGATATTATATGACTATTCATTTTTTGATTCCTAAAAAAGTGTTTTTTTTAGGAATTTTTTTTATATTACTGTCAAGTCCTATTTTATTAAAACAATTTTTATGCTTTTTTTAAATTTTACATCTTTATACTCTTATTATTACTGCTTTCTTTAAAACCAGCTAATTTTTTACACTACCCTTACATAATTATTTATGGGATTGTATTTTTTATGATAAGTCTGTCTATTTCAGAAAGCAAATCGTTCACTTTAAAAGGTTTGGGAAGAAAAGCATTTGCACCGACTTTTTCTACCCTGTCCCTGATATCTCTGTCTGTAATGGAAGACATCATAAGAACAGGGATATGACTGTAATGTTCATGAAACTTTACAAGTCTGGCTATGGCAAGTCCTGTCATAGAAGGCATAATAATATCAAGAACAAGCATATCAGGGGGGAAGTCCTGAAGTTTTCTGTAGAGATCAAGGCCATCAGAGAAAAAAGACGGTTCATATCCTTCTCTTTTACCAAGAGCTGTTTTTATTAGTTTTACAAGTACAGGCTGATCTTCACCTATGTAAATCTTTTTTTTATCCATAATATATGCTCCTTTTAATACCTGTTATAGTAATGGGAAATAATTAATGAAACTGAGAAGTAAGGGTCACATTACCTCCTGATGTTTTCACAGATATATCATCAAGTATTATTGAGGAATCATACCATGTTCTGAAACCTATAGTACCACTCTGATAGGGAGTTATAAATTTTGCCGGTTCACCCTGCTGTCTGGCATCTGTATCAGTAAAGGTTAAAACCTGTTTACCGTCAATATAAACAGTAAAAACATTGCCTGCTGCTTTTATTCCTATGGTATGACTTTTATACCATTCAGAATTGCCATCATCTCCATTCCACTGTGATGTATTCCAGAAGGAATCCTTTGTCATACCGTACAGTGTCTCAGGAGTAATACTGACGACAGGCTGAACGGAAGAAGGAGACACGACTCCGTCAAATTTTGCTATCATAAAACTTGATTTTTTCTTGTTATTTGGTAGTTCAAACTGAAAAGCATAGGTATTTACATCTCCATTTATATTTGTAGCACGAAAAAATATACTGTACCCGGCATATTGAGGCTTTTTAATGGCAGGTTTCACAAGCCTTACTTTTACTGAAAGGTCAAAATTACTCAGATTAAGACCTGTGGCAAACATTTGATGTTCGCTGTCTCTATAATTCCCGGTAGAAGAGCCTGGCCCCATATGCAGGACAGATGAACCATCATGTTGAACAATATTATATTCAGTTCCTCTCACATTATTATTGTTTATTTTTGTCCAGTTAGATATACCTTTCTGAAAATCGTCACTGAAACCTGTCCCACCTGACAGAGCTATAGCCTGAATTATCTTCTGAGATCTTCCAATTTTTCCCACAGAAACAAGGTGCACTCCGTTAGAAGGAACTTCTCTTCCCTGCCATCCTTTTACGGAACTGGAATTATTATTATTATTAACTGAATAAGGAACAGACGGTGTGGGAGTTTTATCTCTCACAAGAGTCATACTGTATGTAGCACCTGAAGCAGGAAGTTTTACATTATTAAAACCTGCTACCCAGTTCGGATCTTCTCTGAGATTATATATGGCTTCAGAAATGCCTGCCTTTGCCGCCTCTTCTGCAATTATATCGGTTTCAGCCTTTTGAACTATATAGGATTCCTGCTGGTATAAAGAAAGAAGAAGAGTTCCGAAGAAAAGCAGAGATGCCATTATGATAAGGGTTAAAACCAGAATATAGCCTTTTTTATGAAACATAACCGGACCTCCTTAGGAGTTGTAAAAAATAATCATATTTACAATCGTCACGCGTCACGCGTTACGCGTCACGACTATGATCACCGGAATATTTACCGTTATAAGCACTCAATTGGATATAAAAATCCTGCTCTGAAAAGTCATCTTATCAGTTTTTCCTGCCCTGCTTTTTGATTGAAATGTTATGGATATATCGGCATATTTATCCTTCTCTGCAACAGGAATAGTTAAAGACATATCATTAACCATAGAAGACAGTTTTTCCCCTTTACCGTCACAAAAAGAGAGTAATTCTGAAGAAGACAGAGCATTATCTGTAGATTTTGATATTTCTTTCCTCATAAGATTTGTTGTATTTGCAGGAATATAGTAAATGACAAATCTCCAGGTACCGTCAAGATTCTGCCAGACAGGTGATCCCGATATATCAGTACCAAATTTTCCAGAAACATTTCTTGCTGAAATAAAACTGAAAGATTTAACACCCTGATTTATTACAGCAAGGGATTTTTTCCTGCTGTCCTGAAGTTCTCTTACCATACCGGTAGTTACTATCTGCATCTCCTGTCTTAAATAAGTACGATTTTTTGATGACTCCATAGAGGTTTTAGCAAGTAAAATCATCCATATTAAAATACCTGACAGGAGTGATAAAATCATCAATGTAATAAGAGATTCCACCAGAGTTAAAGCTTTAAATGATTTCATAAGCTCTCCCTTTATGTTCGTGACGCGTGACGCATGAATAACCGGCCGTGCAATTAAAGAACAGGCGGGTTATAAATAATAATAGTTTCCAGTATTACCTGCTTATTTCTTCCTTCATCATTCCATTTAACAGTGGCCCATACCTGTTTTTTCTGCCCTTTTACCAGTTCTTTTACACTCAGATTATAATCCATCTTCAGAGTAAAGGTTTTGCCATTTTTCAAGCCTGTAACAGTCTGACTTCCTGAATAAGCTTTTATATCATCAATATAGGTATTTCTTGCCTGTTCAAGAAGGCTTCTGCCCAGTGTGGCAGCACTTATGTGATTTTCGGACAGTTGAAGCCCTTTATACACAGCAGGGAAAACATTCATTACTGCAATTAAAAGGATAACAATAATAAATATTGATACTAAAGCTTCTATGAGACTGAAAGCCACTTCTTTTTTCATAGAAAATCTCCACTGTTATATAATTTTTACATACCCCGGCAAATCCTTTATAAGTTATAAATATTCTGTCAATATAATAAAGGAATTTCCTCCCGTTACGCGTTACGCTTCTCATATAAATACTCTAACAGACATAACCGAATCGGTCACAGCCAGATATGAGAAACTGCTTTTCCCGTCACGCGTTACGCGTTACGACTCTTTATAGTTACTGCCCCCGTCATAGATAAATCAGTGCAGTACAGTACTTAACTGCATAAAAGGCAGAGCCAGTACAAGTATCAAAAATCCGATAATTATGCCTATAAAAACCATAATAAGAGGTTCTATGAGATCGGTAAGAGCCCTTATAGAAATCTCCACCTGTGTTTCATAAAAATCTGCCAGTTTATCAAGCATGGTTCCGAGAGTTCCTGCTTCTTCGCCGGCTGCCAGCATGCTTATGGCCATCTGACTGAAAACATTCGTATCACGGAGAGGATCTGCAAGTGTTTCCCCTTCTGCAAGTTTTTTTATAGAACTCCTCACTGCTTTTTCCATTATAACGTTTCCCATACTTGTAGAAACTATTTCCATTGCCTGAAGGAGAGGCACACCGCTTGTATAAAGAGCACTCAGGGTTCTGGCAAAACGGGCAATGGCAAGCCTCTGAAATATAGTACCCAGAAGCTTATTCTTTAATTTAAAATTATCCATATAATACCTGAACTGTTCTGTTTTAGATATATAAGCCAGGATAATTACCAGTATTATTACGAGAGGTACTATAAAAAGCAGATGCTGAGAAATAAAGGTGCTTAAATCTATAAAAACCCTGGTAAATATTGGAAGTTCTCCTCCGAGCTGGTCATAAATACTCTTAATTCTCGGTATTCCGAAAATAAAGATAAAAGCTGTTATAAACAGAGACAGAACCAGAACTATTACAGGATAATAAAAAGCGCCCTGAACTTTTTTCTTCAAATTTTCGGCATTTTCTATATAGGTAGCAAGACGGAGGAGTATATCAGGCAGTTTACCGCTTGCTTCACCTGCTTCTACCATAGATATATACAGTTTTGAAAATACTTCAGGGTAATTTCTAAATAATTCTGAAAGAGGTTTTCCTTCCCCTATACCTATAAGCAATTCAAGGACTATCTGTTTTAAATCAGGATTATCTACATCTGCCGATATAATATCCAGTGCTCTTCTCATATTAATACCTGCACTTAACATAGAAGCAAGTTCCTGTGTAAAAAGAAGCAGTTCTTCACCTTTTATTTTCTTCTGCCCCACTCCGAGAAATGCAAAAGCTCCTGGCTTTTTAACCTTCACCGTAAGCAATTTTGTAACGGTAATATTTCTGTTGGATAAAACCGTCATTGCTCCTTCTTTACTTTCTGCTTCAAGTGTTCCAGTTATTCTTCTTCCGTCTTTATCCAGACCGGCAAAATCAAATAAAGGCATGAATTATCACTCCTATATATGGGAATCGTGACGCGTGACGCGTGGTGCGTGATGCGTGATGCGTGACCCTGTTTAATCCCAGGGCGTTTAGTTAAACACCCCTACTGGTCACTATTCACTTCTCACGACTCACGTTACACTCAAAACTTCCTCAATACCTGTAATACCGTGAAGGAATTTTTCTACAGCACTATCTCTTAAACTAATAAAATTACCTTCTGCAACAGCCAGATCTCTTATTTTTTCCGGTGTTATTTCTTCAGATTTTAACCGGCGCATACCGGGAGTAACCTCTAAGAGTTCATGAATTGCGATTCTACCTTTATAGCCAAGATTTCCGCAGGCAGAACAGCCTTTCGGGCCATAAAGAACCACTCCGGGAGGTAAAGATTGAATACCTGCAGAGACAATTTCCTCTTCAGTTAAATCTATCTTCACTTTACATGACGGACAGAGGCGCCTTACAAGTCTCTGTGCCAGAATACCGTTCAATGACGAAAAAACAAGGAAAGATTGAATTCCCATATCTATCAACCTTGTTACAGATGAAGGCGTGTCATTTGTATGTAAAGTGCTGAATACAAGATGGCCTGTAAGAGAAGCCTTAATGGCAATCTCTGCAGATTCAAGATCCCTTATTTCTCCTAACATAACAATATCAGGGTCATGACGCAGCACTGCCCTCAGGCCTGCTCCGAAGGTAAATCCAATTCCAGAATTTACGGCAATCTGAGTCAGTCCTTCCATCTGATATTCTACAGGATCTTCAAGGGTAATAATCTTTTTTTTAGGAGTATAAATATATTTCAATGTAGCATAAAGGGTAGAACTTTTTCCTGAACCTGTAGGGCCTGTAACGAGTAAAATACCATGAGGTCTTACTATTAATTTTTTATACTGCTCCAGCATGTTCCTGTTAAAACCTATTTCATCAATACCTTTGCCCTTGCCGCCCGTATCCAGGATTCTTATAACGACTCCCTCACCGTTTACATTGGGTATAATGGAAATTCTTAAATCATAGTCCCGATTGTTTATATTGATACTGGATCTTCCGTCCTGGGGGAGTCTCCTCTCTGCCACATCCATATTGGATATAATCTTTATACGTGATACGACAGCACGAAATATATGCACAGGAGGTGGCGGAAATTCATGAAGCACACCGTCAACTCTGTAACGGAGCATTATTTTTTCAGGAAAAGGTTCAAGATGTATATCACTTGCTCCGAGATTTATAGCCTGTGTTAATATGTAATTTACAAGTTTTATGGCAGGAGCTTCATCATCTTCTATACGAATCTGGGTTTCAGCAGGTACCTGCTCCAGCTTATCAGGTTTATAAACTTCCATTTTTTTTGCAGTTTCTTCTTTTGTAAGAAAAATTCTGTTAATAGAAGCTTTTAAATCACTTTCAAGAGAAAGAACAGGTTCCACTTCAAGTCCTGTCAGTTTCCTTATATAATCCTGAGCCGTAAGGTTATCAGGATCTTTAAGGGCTACATACAATTTATCATCCAATTGAAAAAGAGGTATTAAAAGAAATCTTCTTGCTATATCTTCTGTAATTTTAAGGGAACTTTCTATCTCCGGATGATAATACTCCAGTTCCAGAGCAGGTAATTTATAATAGTAAGACATGGCAGAAAGCAATTCTTTTTTAGAAATAGATTTATTTTCAAGTAAAAAGGTTGCCCCATCTCTTCCTTCTTCATCTTCTTTAATAGCTTTTAAAAATAAATCAGAATCTATCTTATCTTTTAATAAATCCAGCCAGCTATCCATAAAACACCTCTCTTTGAAAATCAAGTCAACGCCAGACCTGATACCAGTTTAAACTTCACAGGTTCTAAAGATCCGGTGAATTTAGTATCTATTTTAATCCTGTTCCACGTATCGGAAATAACAGGAATATTTATATGTTCGGAAAGTCTACTGTCCAGTCCTTTCATAAGAGCAGTTCCGCCGGAAAGAAAAACTTTATTTATAGAAATAGACTGACTGCGGAACTGTTTGTTGAAAAATTCCAGTGATTTTTTTACCTCATCAAGCCATTTTATCATAAATGGCTCCATAGAAATATCTTTCTCTGTGGCATCATAAGACATTTTATAACCTTCAGCTTCTTTCCAGGAAATCTGTTCACCCATCTGTATGGCATAAGTAAAGTCACGTCCACCGGTAGAAAATTCCCTGAAATAATATGGATATCTGTCCTGCAAGATTATAACATAGGTCATACAAAATCCTGTATGAACAAGAACATAAAAATTATCTTTCAGCCCATGATTTTTTGACCACTCCCTTACAAGCGAAAGAACAGGCGAGCACATATTTTCTATCTGAAGTCCGCATTGTTCCAGCATATTTTTCATGTCTTCCACAGATTTTTTCTGGGCTGCAACAAAGAAAATACCTGTTTTATTCTCTTCTTTTTTAATAGAAGGAACAGTTATATAAGAAAGGTTTACAGTATCCATAGGAAAAGGAATGTATTTTATTGCCCGGGAAGGCACAGCTACATCCATTTCTTTTTTTGTAAGTTTCGGTAAATCAATATACTGACATATTGTGCCTTCACCCTGTATGGCAGTATTTACATTATTACTGAAGGCTGAAGACTCTTTCTGGCAGACAGAAAGGAAAGATTTCAGTTTT
>JBEHWP010000320.1:0-7160 GCA_040217665.1 Vulcanimicrobiota bacterium | reverse complement strand
CTTTCTGCAATAGATAATTATATTGAATTTATAGAAGAAAAAGAAAATGTTGATTTAATTTTAAATTCTTTTGATATTTTAAAAGAAACATCTTATCTTCTGGATGAAACGGAAGATATGTTAAGGTTAGTACTTGAATCTGTAGAGACAAAGGGCGGAGTCATTGGAGAAGCATGAGAAGGTTATGTTATATCGAATAACATGTTGGTTTTTTTAACGACAGCAACTATGATGAAGTCTGTTATATCATTAATGAAAGGCAGGTGAATATCTGGTCTTAGAAAGAGAGTTTTCAGACCAGATTGTAATGGAAGGTTTGGATGTTCATATCGGTTTAACTCCGGAAGAAATGATGACGATTTTTAATCGTATGTATCTGGAAGTATGGAATTATAGCAAAGAAAAAATTAACTGGGAAGAAGAGGATATTACAAGATTACTTCTAGAAGTCTTTGAAGTGGTTATCACCGCCGTAAGAGATGGTGTCATGCTCACTATGTTTGAAAATAATGAAAAAATATATTACGATTTAAAGCAGGCAGGTATAGAAGTAAAGAGATCCGATTATTCTGTCTTTCAAAAAGAGTCTGATGAAGGAGAAACCCCGTCCGGACTGAATGCAGAAGCTTAACCTCTTGAGTTTATAAAATTTTACAGGGAAAAAGTTAAAAAGTTAACAAAATTTTAACAAAGATACTCTTTTTAAAAATATTATTTATGTTATACTTATACATAATATATAGTATTTAATCTCTCAATCAAGAGGAGGAAGAAACATGATACCAACAGGAATAAATCAGTTCCAGCAAAAAGCTGAATTGAACGCAAGGACAGTTGGTTTTGATAGACAGTCAAGAAAGAGTGAAGCAGAACTTAATACGGAACAGAATGATCAGGTCAGCCTTGGTTCTGGCTCTGAACTCAATAAAGGACAATTTCAGTTACTGGGGCCTGACGGGAAACCTTATAACCCAAATAAACAGAGTATACTTGGACCTGACGGAAAAGTCTATGACGGAAATGATCAAATAAGCAGTCAACTGGCCGGTCTTGACGGAAAAAGTGCTGAAGCAGCCGTTGAAGGTGCTACTGTTAATCCTTTTGCTGCTCAGCAGACTTTTCAGCCGCCGAAAAATATAAATATGAATAATCCAAATGTAATTGCTGCAATGGGTAATCCTGATTTTCAGGAATATTCCAAAGTATCTCCGAGTGCAGCATCTACATTGCTTCAGCTTGTAGATGCAGGAAAGATTACGCCTGACCAGTTCAAGCAGATACTGGAAAAGGATAAAGCCAGAAGAGATGTAGAGTTAACCTTACTCAAACATGAAGAAAGTGAAAGAATAGCAGTAAGAGATGCTTTATACAGTATAGAAGAAATGCGCGCAAAGGCTGAAATGGACAGACTCAAAAAACAGATGGATTTCTTTGAATATATGAATAAAACCTTCTCAGATATGAGAAATAAAAGAGCTGCCACTAATTTTGCTATTGCTGAAAGTCAATCCAAGGTTTTCTACGGTTAAAAAGAAATAATTCTTTAAATAAAAGAGGGATAGGCGAAAGTCTATCCCTCTTTTAGTTTGTCTTGACCCGTGACGGGAGGAACTTTAAACAGGATTTACCCGTTGTTTATTATAGTGTATTTTATAACTTATTTATATGAGAATTGTAACGCGTAAGGTGTGACGGGGTTATATTCCTGCGCATCACGGATTACGCTTTACGCATTACGAGGCCATTATTTATTGATAGTTATGAAATTAACTATATTTGATTTCTGAGGTGTACTGTGATAATATTGTTCGGGTGAATGTGTGCCAGTCAAGGATGAACTGTAAGAACCACGCGTCACGCGTCACGCGTCACGCGTCACGAAAAAGAGGTATTTACATTGAAATTAGCATTATTATCAATTACAAGCGAAGAAAATCCCATAAAAAGTTTTGTTCAGAAAATGTGCCCTCCTCTCGGATTTTTTTATATAGAGTCTTATCTGAAAAAACATCTCCCTCAGGCAGAGACTTTCATTTCTAACGATTTAAATAATATTCTGGAATGGAAACCGGATATAATAGGTGTATCGTCTGTAACGGAGAATTTCTCTATTGCCTGCAAACATATTGAAACCCTGAGCAAATCAACTGATGTTCCCATAGTTATAGGAGGTGTCCATATATCGATCCTTCCTGATAATCTGCCAGAAGAATGTTCTCTCGGTGTAATAGGGGAAGGAGAAGAAACAATTCTGGAATTACTTAATTTGTTTCTGAAATATAAGAGATTTGAAGAGAACAGACTAAAAGATATAAAAGGTATTGTTTATAGAGGAGACGATGGCATTATACACATTACCGAAAAAAGACCATTAATAAAACCTCTCGATGCAATTCCATGGCCTGAACGCCATTTTATTGATCTTCTCGGTATAACTCATACTATTTCTTCACGGGGATGTCCCTACAGATGTATCTTCTGTTCAACATCAACGTTCTGGGATTGTTTTCGCGCCCATTCCGCCTCCTATGTGGCAGGAGAAATAAAATCTATTATGGAACATATTTCACCTCCTCATATAAAATTTTTCGATGATCTCTTTATTGCAGATAAAAATAGAATAAAAGAACTTGCAGACTTTGTTATAAAAGAAAAACTCTGCCCTGACCATGGTTTCAGCTGTTTCGGCAGGGCAGAACTTATGGACAGAGATATGATGGAACTTCTGAAACGGATGGGATTTACCGGCATTGCCATAGGTATGGAATCAGGTTCTCCTGATATATTAAAAAAGCTTAAAGGTAATTCTACAGTGGAAATAAATCAGAGAACACTTGATTTCTGCAGGGAATATGGTATACATACAACATGTTCTTTTGTTCTGGGCACTCCTGGAGAGACTGAAAAAGATCTCAGAAAAACCTATGAATTTATACTTAAAAATGAAGAGAAAATAACTGAAATAGAAATATGTCCCCTCGTTCCTTTCCCTTCGACAGAACTGTGGGATTATGCTATGGAAAAAGGCCTCGTACGTTATGATATGGACTGGTCACTCCTTGAAGATTATTCTATTTTTACACAGTTTAATCCTGATAGATATATTTATTTAAATGAATCTATGAGTTTTGATACCTTCAGGCATTATTGCCTGAAATTTCTTGAACTGTACCGGCACTTTTTAAATAAAAGTCATGATGTATACGGAGACATATTCTGTAAAAATAAAGGAGAAACGCTCTGATGGATATTACATTGATTTTCCCGCCTCACTGGGCACCTTTTCAGCCTTATTTAAGCCTCCCGACTCTTACAGGTTTTTTAAGAAAAAAAGGTTATAAAGTAACCCAGAGAGATGTAAATATAGAAGCTATGGATTACTTTACAAGCACCTTTTCTGTGAAAAATATCTATAAAAAAATCAGAGAAAGACTTAATTTGTTAAAAACTATAGAAAATAGAAGTGAAAAAGAAGAAATGGAATTAGAGTGCCTTTCTCTGTGTGAAAATGATTATGATGTTACACGTCAGTCAAAGGTTTCGAAGGATATTATGAGAGATAGTTCGAAGTTTTTCGATTTCACTTTATATAAAGTTGCTTCCCTTGTCCTTCTTGATGTATATCGTTCTTTTGGCCATTCCTGTTATCCCGCCCTGGTAGATTTTTATACCCTTATAGAAGAATATTCTTCTTATTCCACACAGGGCATAATGGATAGTTTAAATCATATGGAACATAATGTATATGCAGAGTTTTTGCAAAATGTTACTATTCCGTCACTGAAGGAGAAGCCTTCCGATTTTTACGGCATATCTATATCTGCTTTTTCTCAGATGATACCGGCGATGACCCTTGCAAAACTTATAAAGGAGTATATCCCGTCTGCCCATGTCTGTCTTGGAGGAAATGTTATTACCAGAATAGGTCCAAGATTAATGCCTTCATCACCTCTCTTTGAATTTTTTGATTCAGCTGTTTTATATGAAGGTGAAATACCGTTACTTGAACTGCTCAGAGCCATAGAAGAAGGCAGAGATTTTCAAGAAGTCCCCAGTATTATATATAAAGATAAAGATGGAAAACAGATTTTCAATGAACACTACAGAGAACCTGATATAAATTCTCTTCCTTCCCCCGATTTTTCAGATCTTCCCTTTGAAAAATATCTTTCCCCTTTCAGGATAGGTTCCATCATGTCTGCAAGAGGATGTTACTGGAACAAATGTGCTTTCTGTCAGCACAGATATACCTATCGCGGTAAATATCGTCCGAGAGATATTTCTCTTGTTATAGATGATATGGAGTTAATGAGCAGGGATGGTATTAAATATTTTTCTTTCTGTGATGAAGCAGTGCCTCCTGTGAGACTTCGAGAACTTGCAAAAGGAATTTTAGAACGTAATCTCAATGTAATATGGGAAGCCTATGCAAGGGTTGAGAAAAATTTCGATAAAGAACTGGCAGAATTGCTTTATAAAGCAGGATGCAGAAGTCTTGCTTTTGGACTCGAATCTGCTGTTCCCAGGGTTTTAGAACTTATGTGTAAAGGTCACAGACCTGAAGTGGTTGAACAGGTGCTCAGAATTTCTTCCAATGCAGGTATATGGAATTATACCTGGTTTTTTACAGGTTTTCCTTCCGAAACAGAAGAAGAAGCACGAGAGACGGTAGATTTTATCATAAAAAATCAGGATATAATCCATTCTGTCACTCTGAACGCAGTTTTTGGACTTGAAGAATATACTGATATAGTGAAATATCCGGACAAATATCATATATCAGAGGTAAAGAATGTAGAAGGGAATGATCTATCCTTTGTTTATGATTATACTGTTGAATCAGGTCTTTCGCCGGAAGAAGCAAGAGAATTATCCCGGGAAATTTATGTAAAAATATTGACAGAACATCGACATGGACCTGTTATGGCAAATGTCTCCCGTATACATCAATTGCTCTATAAAGACCATTACGGAACGAATGATCTGTCGCCATATACCAGTGAGCAGTGACCGGTGACCGGTGAGCAGTGACCGGTAGTGACCAGAGTAATTCTACCCGTTACACGTAACGTAATATCCATTACGCATCACGCTCCAAGCTTCACCTTAACAAAATATTCTGTATAAGATCTGTTTCCACTTTCTGAGCTTTTTTTATCTGATAATCCAGACCGTTAAGTTCTGCCTTAAGCCTGTTGCTTTCAAGTCTGGCATTCAGCACAGGAGAGATAAGTTCTGCAATTCTTTGAAGAAGTATTTTATCCTCTTCTTTGTAGTCATCCTCTTTATTTGCCACTGTAAGTATACCTGACGGTTTCCCGCTGCGAAAAAGGGGAACACTTAAAGCTCTTTTTATCTGAATGTCACCTTCCGACACAGATGTATTGGAAAAACATGTCTTCCCTTCAAGAAGTATGTCTTTTAAACCGTCAGACCAGATTTCCCTTTTTATAATTATGCCATCTGATAAATGCAGATTATTATTTCTGTCAACATATCCTGTTGTTTTCACCAGGTTGCCAGTACTGTCAATCACACCAAAAAGTCCGTATATGCTCTTTAAAGAATTCATTATAGGAGGCAGTATTTTACATGATATATTTTCTCCTGATACTGTAAGAAAAATACCGGCAATCTGATTTTTTATATATAAATCATTCAGAGATTTTTTTAACTCTTCTTCTAAAAATTTCCTCTCTGTTATATCCTGCATAACACCGAATAAAGCTGTAATATTATTATCTTTATCATATTGAGGACATGCTCTTGCATTTACATAATGAATTGACCTGTCAGGGAAAATTATTTTCAGATCCATATTACAGGATTCCCCTGTTTTAACAACTTTTTTAAAAGCTCTATCAAACTTTTGCCATTCATCTTCATGCATAATATTCTTACAATCTTCATAAGAAGGAACACCTCCTTCTGCCGGATATCCAAGAATACCGAACATTTCGTCTGACCAGTCATACATATTATTTTGAATATTATAAGACCAGTAGCCAGTACGTGATATTTTCTGGGCCATCTCGAGAGTGAATTTGTTTTCCTGTAATGTTTTTTGCGACCTTTTCCTCTGATTAATTTCTTTCTTCATTTCTTCCAGAACTTTTTTTTGTTCTTCTGTAAATTCTCTTTCTTTTTTTACTTCTTCCAGGATTTTTTCCATTTTTCCTGTTAAATACTGTTCTTTCTCTACTTCTTCCTGGAGTTTTTCCATTTTTTCTGTTAGATCCCTTGTGAGTTTTTTGTTGACTTTTTTCATTTCTCCAGTGACGTCTTTTTCTTCTTTCAGTTCTTTCTGAAATTTTTCTCTTTCCTCTTTTATAGTGTTGTTTAGCTCCAGTACAAGTGCTATTTTTTTATCCATTTCTTCCTGGAAGGCTTTCCTTTCAGAAGTAATAGTTGTTTTCAATTCTGCCGTAAGTTCTTTTTCTTTTTTCAGTGCTGTTATAAGATCCTTTTCTTTTTTCAGTTCTTCATAGAGTTTTTCTACCCCTGACGACAGATCTTTTTTTAATTCTGCCGTAAGTTCTTTTTCTTTTTTTCCCTGTTCCTGGAGTTTTTCTATTTCTTCTCTGAGCTGTTTTTCCGATTCTTCCCGCTGTTCTTTTTCTTTTTTAACTTTTTTCTGAAGTTTTTCTCCTTCTACTGAGAGTTGTTTTTTCAATTCTTTCGACTGTTCTTTTTCTTTCTTAACCTTTTCCTGAAGTTTTTCTACCTGTCGTGAGAGTTCTTTTTTTAATTCTTCCCACTGTCCTTTTTCTTTCTTAGTCTCTTCCTGAAGTTTTTCTACCTGTTGTGAGAGTTCTTTTTTCAAGTCTTCTGAACGCTCTTTTTCTTTTTTCACTTTTTCCTGAAGATATTCCACTTCTCGTGAGAGTTCTTTTTTTAGTTCTTCTGACAGTTCTTTTTCCTGTTTCATTTCTTCCTGAAGTTTTTCCAGTTCTTCCGAAAGCTTTTTTTCTCCTACCTCTTCTTTTTCAACCGACTCTTCTATTTTTTTATATTCGCTTATATCTGAAAAATAGCAAATTATCCCTTCGGGTGAACCCTGGCTGTCTTTAATCGATGAAACTGATAGATTGGAATAGAATTTTTCTCCTGATTTTTTCTTCATCTCCGCCTTCAGTTTACAGATATTTTTTTCACCGGAA
>JBEHWP010000319.1:0-7170 GCA_040217665.1 Vulcanimicrobiota bacterium | reverse complement strand
AAGGTTTAAAGTAGAAGCAAGAATGTTATCACAGCTTGAAAATTATCATTTACCTGCAGTTTATGATTACTTTATAGAAAAAGGACGTTATTATCTTGTTATGTCCTATATAGAGGGAGTAGACCTGAGTGACCTTCTGGAACTTGAGGGAAATCCCGGATTGCCTGAAGAACTGGTAATTGAATGGTCTGTACAGATACTTGACGTACTGGATTATCTTCATAATCAGGATCCGCCTGTCGTATACAGGGATATTAAACCGGGAAATATTATGCTCAATAAAGACGGAAGAATAATGCTTGTAGATTTCGGCATAGCGAGGACTATTATACCTGATGCAAATATAAAGTATACTTCAATAGGTACAGACGGATATGCGGCAGAAGAACAATACAGGGGAAAAGTAGAACCAAGGAGTGATATCTATTCACTGGGAGCAACTATGCATCATTTGCTTACAGGTAAAATCCCTTCGGCTTTTAATTTAAAGCCTGTCAGAAATTATGCGCCATGGGTTTCTCCCGGTATTGAACAGATAGTTATGAAAGCCCTTGAGTATGAAGCAGAGAAAAGATACAGGAATGCTGCAGAAATGAAAGAAGCTTTATGTGGATTGATGAAAAAAGACGAACCAAAGCCAAAGGTTCGTATCTCAGCACATGATCTGGAAGTTTATATACCGGGAAAAAAACCTTCTCTGTTACATACGAAAAAACCTGTATCTTATGAAGAAATAAAAGAAACCTTTTCAGAAGAAGAACTTTCACGTATTAATACCATGGAGACAGCAAGAAAAACAGAAGAACTGAAGAATAGTTCCAGAAATTCTGTACCCCTTGAAGCAAAAACTGTTCAACCACGATCTTTATTTTCTTTGAAAACTAAAGAATTAATTGTAAAAAAACAGAGTAAAATAAAGGATAAAGTCGGACTTAATACCAGATCTTTATTGTATGATAAAGTCTCTGAAAAGACTCCTGATATAAATCAAACAGGGGGGGAGAAATCTGCCTTGTATGAAAGTACTGACATTATAAAAAAGGATAGAGTTTCTGAAATTCCGTTACCGGGGGTAGGAACAGCACTTCACAACCTTCTTCAGACATCTTCACTGGAAAGAAGTGAAGATAAAAAAAGTGAGTAGTGAGTGGAATTATATCCCACCCACTATTTCACTTTTCACTACTCACTTTTTACTTTTTTCCCCGTTACCAGCACTTCAGGTTCTTCATAGATTTCTATATGCATTTCCCTTGCAATTTTCATATATTCTTCTCTGTCTTCACCGGTTAAATTATATTCTTCTACTATATCCAGAATATCTACAATAGCATCGGCAAGTATTTCTATGTCCACTTTTTCTTTCATATTTATAATTTTTTTATAGGTCTTTATTCCGTTATCTATCATATCTACATCCATATAGAAATATGCAAGGCGAAGAAGAGCAGTATGAAAATCAGGATGTTCATGTATAATATTATTATATATACCCAGACCATCTTCGATTTTTCCTGTCGTAGCAAGATAATCGGCTCTATCAAGTTTTGTAATCAGAAGCAGTTCATTTTCTCCTCTGCTTTTATAAAAACTTTCCAGTCTTCTTGAATAATATAAATATTTATCATAATAATTAAAATTATCAATGGAAAAACTTAATAGATCCTTGAGAACATCTTCTTCCCATGATGTTCCTGTTGCTTTCCTTAACATTTTTTCCAGATGTATGTAAGCTTTGTCATATTGTTCCATGTATATGAATTCTTCCAGATCGTCATACATTCTTTCCATATCAAGGTCAAAATCTTCTCTCTTCTCTTTCTTTTTATAAATATTTTCTTCCTGATAGGGTGGTTTTTTAGTTTCACCGTGGCTGGCCTGTAGCTCATTCTGTCTGTTTTTATCTCTGGCAGACTGATAGTCAACATGTTTCTTCCCGCCATGGGAGTCAAATTTTTCCTGAGATACGTGATTGGAATGTTTCTCTTTTTCCCACTCATATCTTTCTTTTTTTTCGGCAGGTTTTTCTTGAGTATCTTTTGCTGTTTCTGCGGCAGGTTTTTCTTGAGTATCTTTTGCTGTTTCTGCGGCAGGTTTTTCTTGAGTATCTTTTGCTGTTTCTGCGGCAGGTTTTTCTTGAGTATCTTTTGCTGTTTCTGCAGGAGGTTTTTCTTCATTTACGTCAGATTTTTCCTCTTCAATGGATTGTTCCTCTGTAATATCTTCTTCGTCATAATCTTCCGTAATATCATCTTCTGTAATATCTTCTTCTGTAATATCTTCTTCCTCTGAATACCCTTCTCTTTCTTTCTCCTGAATACCAAGATCCATTTTATCCCATATTTCTCCCGTTAATTCTTTTTCCATAGGTGTAACGAATTTTATGCCCCGGGAATGTAATTTTTCTATTAATTCTTCCAGGCTATGTTCCGGCCTCCCCCCTTTATGTTCTTCATAATATTCTTCCTTATCATCTTCCCATATTATTCTTTCCATAAGATCACCGGGCGAGGCCATTACAATTATTTCTCCGTTTTTCCCGAAAAGGCCTTCATAGTCTTTTTCTTCTTCTGACAGTTTACCTGCAATATCTCTCCATTTCAGGAATTCCTTTGGTATTTTGAAGCCATTCTTTTTAGCATACTCTACTCCGCCAAAAATGAGTTTTTTTGCAACAGTTATATCTTCTTCAATAACCGGTACGTAAGAATTTGATTTAATCCTCGGTAGAATTTCTCTGTCAAATTTGAATTTATGACATTTTCTTTCACCAAATACGTCTTTTAACCCCATACCCCATACGTCTATAAGGAAAAGGGCATAATTTATATAATGATCTTTAAGTTTTCTTGCTATCAGAACTGTCCCCAGGCCACTTTCTTTTATATTTTTACCTGCATAACAGCAGTAGAGAGGCAATTCTTTTATATCACCTGAGAAATCCAACCCCCTGTCTTTAAGTATACCTATTGATTTTTTTGCTGCTGCTCTTACTTCAGAGTCTTTATCTTCTCTCAGCTTTAACATAATAGGAACCATTGAAGGAGATATGTTTAAAAAATTCGTAGCAAATTGCCATCTGAGTTTGGGTATATTACTGTTTAAGAATATATTGTAAAAAGCTGTTCCTTCTTCTTTAACTGATAATATGAAAAACATGGTAAGGAATTTATGTGTCAGTGACAGGTCGTTAAAGTTTTTTTCTATAACAGACTGTGATGAAGGATCATCTCTGAGAAGTTTACACCAGTGTTTAACCTGATTCTGTAGTGTAGAGCCATCATGGAGCATTACGGGAAATATATCTGTATCTATCATATTCTGACCGAGAAGAATACAGAACAGGCCGGCTTTTACTTCAGGTTTTATCTGGCTTGATGCCAGTAATTCTTTAAGTAATTCTTCTGTATCTTCTCCTTCCATGTCTATCATTGCAAGGACTATTCGTTCTCTGTCCTGTTCGGTTGCTTCTTTAAGTAAATTTATTAACTCTATTTTTACATCAGAACCGAGTTTCTGAAATAATTTCTTTGTTACAAGTTCAATCTGTTTCTGTGACGGACATGAACTATTTATGGTCTTCAAACCGGTTAAAAGTTCTTCTTTTATATTTTCTTTATCCAGAGATGAAATATCAACTTTCATCTGTTTTATCTTTTTTTTCTTTTTCTTTTTACTCACTCTTTGTGCCTCCTTAAGTACCTTCAGTTATCAGTTTATTTATTCTGCGTAAACCAGTCAAGTATGAATTTTAGCCTGGTTTTTCTATTTTTAGGTGAACCACATCGGGAAAGGCCATGAGATTCCTGTGTGAATCTCAGATATTTCACTTCTTTTCTGAGGAATTTCATTGCAGTAAACAATTGATCTGCCTGATCTACCGGTGCTCTGTAGTCATGCTCGCTGTGTATTATAAATAATGGCGTATTTATTTTTTCAACATGATATAAAGGGGAACTTGTATTATAAAGGTCAGGTTCTCTCCACGGTAGTCCTTCTACGGCGAATCTAAAACAATATCCGTAATCGGACACACCGAAAAGGGTAGTAAGATTTGTAACACTTCTTTCTGCTATAGCTGCTCTGTATCTGTCGGTTTTGCCTATAAGTAAAACTGTCATATACCCTCCGTAAGAACCTCCTGTAAGATAGAGACGTTTATCATCTATAAAGCCTCTGGAAACTATATGTTCCAGAAACTCCAGTTGATCCTGACTGTCAGGAGTTCCCCAGTGAGGTCTTATTGCTTCTGCAAAGTCATCTCCGTACCCCTGACTTCCCCGGGGGTTTGTATAAAGGACACAGTAACCTTTTGCAGCAAGATAATGCATTTCATGAAAAAATGTATATCCATATAATACATGAGGGCCTCCATGAATCTGCTGTATAAGAGGATATTTATTTTTTTCATTGAAACCCGGTGGTTTTATAAGCCATCCATGAATAGGTACCGAGTCACTTCCTGTGAACCATATATCTTCAGGTTCCGTAATATCTATTTCTTTTTCTATAAAATCATTGAAAGATGTAAGTTTTTTTACTGTCCAGTTCTTTTTGTTTTTTGTGAGGAAATATAATTCATGAGGTTCTGTCATATTGCCCATAATTAAAGCTATATGATTCCCTTCTCTGTCAATATGAAAGGATGCAATCTCAACTTTCCCTCCCAGTATTTTCTCAGGCACTCCACCTGAAACAGGAACAGAATAGAGTTCACAAGCCCCTTTTACTGTAGCAAGGAAAGCAACTTTTTCCCCGCCTTCTAAAAACTGGGGAGATGACGAAGGGCCAACAGAAAATTCCTGGAGATCTCCAACTATTTTATTGGAAGCAATAAAATCAAAATCTACGGCAAGTTTTTTATCTTTACCGCCACAGGAAGGAAGGAGGTATGGATATATATTCCTTAACCATCCGAATCCTATATCTGTATGGTTTCCGAGAAATACTATGTTTTTTCCGTCAGGAGACCAGTTTATTGAAGATTTAACGCCCCTTTCCATACTGATTTGTTTGATATCCATTGTCTCCGGATTTACTGTCATTATATCATCATTTTCCGGGTCATCTATTATGTCTTCAGACCTGTTTGAACAGAAAGCTATCATTTTACCATCAGGTGAAAATACAGGGTTTATATCATGACAGGTACCATCTGTTAGCTGTTTTACTTCTCCTGTGTCCACGTTAAGAAGATATATATGAAATCTATCGTCTCCTGTAACTCCCTGACCGTCTGCTTTGAACTGTATATCATTTATAAGATAATAATCAGGTCCTTTTTTCCTGTCCTCTTCTTTTTTATCTTCTTCATCATCATCAGGATTCTCGTATTTTTTCTTAAAAGAATAAACTATATATTTACTGTCAGGAGACCAGCAATAAAAGGAAAAACCTCCGTCTGTTTCCGTAACTGCCCTGGCTTCACCTCCGTCTGAAGGTATAATCCACAATCTGTTTTTCTCTTCTCTATTTGACAGAAAAGCCAGATATTTCATATCAGGTGACCACTTGGGTCGTCTGTCGCTATAGTCACCTCTCGTAAACTGAATTATTCTGTCTTCTTCAGGGATGGCAATATAGATATTTGAAAAATATTTGTTTTTCTTAATATCTGCCCATTTGACAGTAAAAGCGATCTTCTTACCATCCGGACTGATTGCAGGGGAATCTAATAATTTTATTCTGAATAAATCTTCTATTTCTATAGGCCTTTTCATTTAGATGAACCTCTTTCTGAATATTTAATTACAGGGTTATTATAGTTTGTCTCATAACTTACTGACACGGGAATAAGCATGGAATAAAGGTTTTTCTCCTATCACTCGTTACATGTCACGAGAGCATATATTTATTATTTACGCTTACCCCGGTAATAGATTCTGTCTACAAAGTAATACTCTGTATAAACTTTATTATATTATCAGTATTTCAGGAGATTTGCAATAATTTTTAGAAGATTTGCAAAATAAGGCATTTTATCTGTTTTTTTGTTGATGTTCCATAGCTTTTCTGGCAGAATCCAGAAGATTTACTGCATTATTATATTCAGGATTATTTATTATTTTTTCAAAATCTTCTATGGCTTTATCGTATTGTTTTATGTTGCTATAGGTAATACCTCGATAATACAGGGAATCAGAATTATTATTGAGTTCTATTGATCTGGTAAAATCATCTATTGCTTTATTGTATTCTCCTTTTACAGCATATGTCATACCTCTGTAGAAATAAGCATCAATATAATTACTATTTGGATCTGTAGTTACTGCCTTTGTAAAGTTATACATTGCCAGATCGTATTGTTTTTCATTGTAATAATATTGACCTCTTGCTACCAGGCTTACCGGAGAATAGGGATAATTTTTCAGGGCATTATCCCATACAGCTACAGGATCTGCCCATAGATTGGTTCTCTGCCATGTAAACATAAATAGATTTAATATTATTATAGTAATTAAACCTGCTGTAAGTAATTTCAATAGATTATGTTTTTCCACCCGTTTAAATAATCTATAACTTAAAATGGAACATGTCAAAAAAATACCGAATGATGGAAGATACATATACCTGTCACCCATAGGAGGATTACCTATTGGTATAACTATATGTGATACGGGAAAATAAAATATTACAAACCAGGCTCCAGGGAAATATAACTCTTTGTCTTTCATGAAGGTATATATAAAATAAGTCAGGAATAAGCAGAGAGTAATACAGGAATAAATAAAATGATAATGTGAAAATTGCAGCTCTACTCCTATATAATTCATACTTAATTTATCAGGCCATAAAAGTAATGTAATATATTTCCCGAATATATTTACAGATCGTATTATATTATCGTAAACACTTATATCCTTTAATAAACTCACTCTTGTTTGCCCCGAGTGAATTAAAAAAATTTCGAAACCTATTACTAATAAAAAAAAAGCCAGCAGATTATATAGTTTATTTGAAAATGTTAAATCTTTGTAATAAGAGCAGATATATACCAGAATTATCAGTGGAAGAAAAATGCTGATAGGATGCGATAAAAGAGCAAGAAACATGAAGAATAAAGATAATAAATAAAAGGGGATTTTTTTCTTATTCATGCAATCTATTTGAATTATAAAAAAATAAAAAGAAAGCAGACATGATAAACCCAGTAATAAGTGAGCTCTTGCA
>JBEHWP010000318.1:0-7185 GCA_040217665.1 Vulcanimicrobiota bacterium | reverse complement strand
GGACATCAGAGAGAACAGACTATTGTAAGAAAAGAAGTCTGGTGACGGAGATTTCTGGGATTACAAGGATGTCTGAACCGGGATTTTCAGGATTAAAGGATTAACAGGATTGGTTAACCCTTCAGTATGGCTTATACCATTTCAGAATTTTGATTTTACGTGATATTTTTTTATCCTATTGTTACTTGCCTGTTATTCTATTTTTTTATAAAATAAATTTAGAATTGTATTAATTTAAAAGAAGTGATATTTATGAAAGATGTAAGAGCAAATTTAATTCTCGGAAATTGTAAAGATGAGTTGAAAAATCTGGAGGATAATTCTATTGATCTTATAATTACATCGCCTCCATATGCAGACAGTCGAACACAGACATATGGAGGTATTAAACCTCAGGATTATGTTTCCTGGTTTCTTCCTGTTACTTCAGAACTTCTCAGAGTGCTGAAACCTTCAGGTACTTTTATCTTAAATATAAAAGAAAAAGTTGTTAATGGTGAAAGACATACCTATGTAATAGAACTGATTCTGGAAATGAGAAAACAGGGATGGCTCTGGACTGAAGAGTTTATGTGGCACAAAAAGAATTGTTATCCCGGTAAATGGCCTAACAGGTTCAGAGATTCATGGGAAAGACTTTTACAGTTTAATAAGAATAGAAAATTCAATATGTATCAGGAAGAAGTTATGATCCCCATGGGAGACTGGGCTAAAACAAGGTTGAAGAATTTAAGTGAAACAGATAAAATCAGAGATAATTCCAGAGTAGGCAGTGGATTTGGTAAAAGAGTGGCCAACTGGCTTGACAGGGATAAAGTTTATCCTACAAATGTGTTACATATGTCTACTGAATGTAACAATAAAAATCACAGCGCAGTTTTCCCTGAAGCACTTCCCGAATGGTTTATAAAATTATTTACAAAAGAAGGAGACTGGGTTCTGGATCCATTTATGGGTTCAGGAACAGCTATTTCGGTAGCTCAAAAGATGGGAAGAAATTCTGTCGGAATAGAAATATTACAGGACTATTATGAACATGCCAGAAACAGAATAAAACCGGTAGAATATGTAGATGAATTCACGAAAGATTTCTGTACAGATTATAAAATTGACTGGGAAAAACTCGTAAAGTTTAATTCAGGAATATGATTACAGGTATTGGAACAGATATTATCGATATAGACAGAATTGAAAAAGCCGTTGAAAATCCGCGTTTTATTGACAGGGTTTTTACATGCCGTGAAAAAGACTATTGTATGTCAAAAATCAGAAGTGGCCAGCATTTTGCCGCAAGATTTGCCTCGAAAGAAGCAGTCATGAAAGCTTTAGGGAAAGGATTTGCCTTTCAGGATATAGAAGTCATAAATAATGAGGAGGGAAAACCTGAAATAATTTTATCTGGTAATGCAAAGAAATATGCCAGCGAAACAGGGGTGGATAAAATATTTCTTACCATATCTCACTCACAGAATATGGCTATAGCCTTTGTAGTAATGGAAAAATAGAGATCAGTAATCTGTTGACGATATTATATAGTTATTTTTTTTCTTCGGTAGGCTATATAGATAATGATCATGCTCACTCGCTAGATCTTCTGGAATATTATCTACTGCCTCATGCACCCATTCCTCAACATATAAAATTGGATCGTTTTCTGGAGATATATTGAGACGTTCATTTTTCTTCATATTATTGCTCGATTCATCATGTGGCTTCATGTTAATCACCTCTTAACATTAATTATATATAATGAATCGTTAAGGGGCAATTAATGTTTCACTAAATAAAAGGGTTTTACCTGGAAAACATAGAATTTACATTATATTAGCTGATATAAAAAAATCTATAAATGATCTTTCCGTCACGCGTCACGCGTTACGCGTCACGAAACCAGAGGTGAGCAATCTGTTAAAAATAGTAACTTCTGAAGAAATGCAGTCTCTTGATAGAAAAACCATAAATGAACTCGGAATACCTGGCATGGTTTTAATGGAAAATGCAGGTCGTGCCGTTTATGAACGAATTATCAGGAGAATTAATAGAGATTCTTATGTGATAATTCTTGCAGGAAGAGGAAATAACGGGGGAGACGGTTTTGTCATTGCACGACACCTTTTTAATAATGGCTATAAAGTTAGAATCTTTCTTATTGCAAAAAAAGAAGATTTAAAAGGTGATGCCCTGACAAATTGTTTTATAGCAGAAAAAATCGACGTCCCTGTAAAAGAAATTTTTTCGGAAAATGAGCTTCCTTTTCTTTCTTTTGAAATAGATAAGGGAGATCTGATTGTAGACGGTCTCCTGGGAACAGGTATTAAAGGCGGTGCCAGAGGTCTTATAGCTGAAGTTATAAACATTGTTAATAATACAGGAAAACCTGTCATAGCCATAGATACTCCTTCAGGTCTTGACTGCACTACAGGCCGTGTGGAAGGGCCATGTATAAAAGCCACAGAAACAGTAACCTTCTGCCTCCCTAAAAGAGGCATGTTTATATTCCCGGGAGGACTTTATGTGGGAAATCTCGTAGTGGCAGATATAAGTATTCCCCAGGATTTCTGGAAAAAAGATAAAAATCTATGGACCTATCTTATTACATCCGATATGATAAGAGATAACCTCCCTGTAAGGGAACTGGATGCCTATAAAGGTACCTGCGGAAGAGTTCTTATAGTGGCAGGTTCCCCGGGATTTACAGGTGCTGCCGCCCTTTCAGGAGAAAGTTCCCTGAGAACTGGAGCAGGACTTGTAACTGTTGCTATTCCTGAAAGTTTAAATGATATTATGGAAATTAAACTCACAGAGGTTATGACAAAACCTCTCCCTGAAACTTCTGCCGGAACCATCTCTCTTAAAGCCTTTGACATTATTTCGGTTATATCTGCCGATGCTATGGCAATAGGGCCGGGATTATCGACAGATAAAGAAACAGGAGAACTTGTGAGAAAATTGATTTCTTTATCTGAATTACCTCTTGTCATAGATGCAGACGGACTTAATCTTTTATCAGAAGATATTTCTGTCCTGGAACATCGTAATTATCCTGTTATAATTACACCTCATCCGGGAGAAATGGCCCGCCTTACAGGTCTTACTTTAACAGAGATTAAAGCAGACCCTGTCAGAATAGCCGCTGAATTTGCCCGAAAATGGAATGTTTATATAATTTTAAAATTTGCCCGTTCTATTATAGCAACACCTGACGGACATATTTATTTTAATCCCACAGGAACGCCCGGTATGGCTACAGGAGGAAGCGGAGATGTTCTTACAGGTATGGTGACTTCTTTTCTGGCACAGGGACTGAGTCCTCTTTATGCCTGTCTCTGCGGAACATACCTTCATGGACTCAGCGGTTCTCTTGCCTGTAAAGACCTTGGAGAAGAGTCTTTAATAGCAGGAGATTTAATAGATTATATACCGGATGCCTTCGGAGTTATTAAATCAGGCTGTGAGCCTGTTGAATGGATTTCTTATATGTGAGTCGTGAAAAGTAAGGGCGAACCCCATGTGGTCGCCCGGTACCGGTAAAACACGCATCACGCATTACGCTTCACGCGTCACGCATCACGAATTTAAGGAGAAAGAAATGTTAAAAAATAAAAAATTACTTTTAGTATGTTTCCTCATATTTGCATTATTGTTAAATGACCGAATCTTTTCGAAAGAGAAAAATATTAAAAAAGAACAGAAAATGAAAAACAAGATAGCTTTTGTTTTACAGAACAATCTCTGGATTGCCAGTCCTGACGGCTCGGAACAGAAACAACTTACACAGTCCTGTGACGTCTATGAACCTTCCTGGTCTCCTGACGGAAAATCTATTCTTTATGTCTCAGGAAGAAAGATATGGAAATATGATTTTGCTACAGGCACATCTAGCAAATTTATCGATATGCCCGGCTACTGTATAAGCCCTTCTTATTCTCTGGACGGAACGAAAGTAATTTTTACCCATGAAAGTAATGTTTGGGATTATTTTCTGGGACAGAACAGAACTGAAATATGTGTTGCCTCTGCCGATGGAACAGATATCAAGGTTATTGTAAAAGCAGGGGAAACAATGATGAACTATCCGAGGTTTTTCCCGGGAGGAGAAGATATTTTATTTACAGAGTTAAGAACTGAAAAAATCAGCAGTTATCTTGCTACATATAGCTTTTCTTCCCGTAAAGTAGAATATTTGAATTCAGACTCGGGCTGGCTAAGAACGGATTTTTCACCTGATGAAAATTTTCTGGTTGCAGGCTGGTATAACTATGAACATGGCGGGGAATTACGTATGATAAGTCTGAAAACCCTGAGAGTGGTGAAACTAATAGGTACAACTAAAGGATGTCAGTATACAAATCCTTCTTTCTCACCTTACGGCGATAAGATTGTATTCGAGAAAGATTTTTTCTCTTCCAGTAAACAGACATTTCTTTCTTATGGAATTTATATTATGAACTCGGACGGTTCCGGTATAAGAGAAATAATTCCTGATGCTTCTGAACCGGACTGGCTTCAACTGGTAACGGGAGAATAATATCGTAATGCGTGATGAGTGATGCTGGTCAGAATAGATGTTTATTATTAAAGAGAGGATGATAAAAGATGATTACTGCAAAGGATTTAATGACTAAAGAGGTTCTTACCGTAAAACCTGAGACTCCTGTAAAGGAACTGGTAAAAATGATGTCGGAAAATGATATAGAAGCTATTCCTGTCCTGAATGATAAAGAAGAAATTGTCGGGATAATAACAGACGGAGATCTTGTTATGAGGGCATCTAAATTTCATATGCCACTCTTCTATCAGATTCTTGGCGGAGTTATTTATCTGGAACATCCCAATGCTATGGAAGCCGAATTAAAGAAAATGCTCGGCACCACTGCAGCAGACGTTATGACAAAAAGAGTCGTAGCAGTTACTGAAGATACTCCTCTTGAAGAGATAGCCAGTGCTATGGTGACGAGAAAAATTAAAAGAATTCCCGTGGTAAAAGACAAAAAACTTGTAGGAATAATAGGGAGAAAAGATATTCTTACGATTCTTGCTAAAAATGGCGAACAGTAATATTTTAGATATGTTATGAACCGGAGGTATATAAATGTTTTTAACTGACGCAGAGAAAATAAAATCAGACCTCAGTAAATGGAGAAGGCTTATTCATGAATATCCCGAAACAGGGTTTAATGAAGTAAAAACCTCTGCTCTCGTAGAGGAGTGTCTGAAGAGTTTCGGCATAGACTGTTTCAGACTGGTAAATACAGGAGTGGTAGGACTTATCAGGGGAAAAGATCATGGTAAAACCGTTGCTCTGAGGGCAGATATGGATGCCCTGAGTATTCAGGAAGAAAATGATGTTCCCTATAAATCTAAAAATCCCGGTGTTATGCATGCCTGCGGCCATGATGCCCATACTGCCATGTTACTCGGTGCCGCAAATATTTTGTCGAATAAAAGAAATTTACTTAATGGTAATGTAAAACTGATTTTTCAACCTGCAGAGGAAGGCCCCGGAGGCGCTCAGCCCATGATAGACGCAGGAGTCCTTGAAAATCCTCATGTAGACGCAGCTTTTGCCCTTCATATGATCTCTGATATTGAAGCCGGAAAAATTGGACTTACCTACGGACAGACCCATGCTGCAAGCAGCAAGTTTACCATTGTTTTAAAAGGTCTTGCAGGTCATGTGGCAAAACCTCATAAAGCTATTGATACTATAACTATGGCAGCAGAGGTTATACAGGCGCTTCAGAGAGTGAGAACAAGGCATGTAGATCCTACGGAAACAGTTCTTATCGGTATCGGCACAATAAAAGGGGGAGACAGGTATAATATCATAGCAGATCATCTGGAAATGGAAGGTACATTGAGAACTCTTTCAAATGAAATTCATAAAGAAATACCTCCTCTTATGGATAAAGTTATTTCTTCCATTGTGGCCAGTTACGGAGGGGACTACGAATTTACCTTTGTTGAGGGATATCCCGGAGGAGTCAATGAATCGGTCATTACGAAATTTGTAGAAGAAAGTGCCGTGAAATTACTCGGCAGAGAAAATGTTCTCATAAAGTCACATCCTTCTATGGGGGGAGAGGATTTTTCCTGTTTCCTCCAGAAGGTTCCAGGCGCTTTTATTCGTGTCGGAGGCGGAGGAGAAGGTTTTAATTCCCCTCTACATCATCCGAAGTTTGATTTGAATGAAGACAGCCTTGTTACAGGCTCTGCTCTCTTATGCCAGATTGCCTGTGATTACCTGACAGGGACAGGGATTTAGAGGGATTAATGGGATTTTTTATAAATAGTTTTATATTGAGTTAAACCTGTTCCCACGCGTCACGCGTTATGCTTTACGCGTCACAATAAATAAAATAGTCTTATACTGAGTTAAATCTGTTCCCACACGTTACGCGTCACGCGTTACGCGTCACGATAAAAAAATATGAAGTTTATACAAAAATTTTCTATCTTAATATTTATATTATCCTTAAGTATTTCACTTCTTGCTTCTGACGATGTGAAACCTTATATAGAGCCTGATATGGTTTTTATCAAAGGCGGAACTTTTCAAATGGGTCAGCCTGATATTGCCATGCCTGTTCATCAGGTAACTTTAACTGATTTTTATATAGGGAAATATGAAGTGACCAATAAAGAATACTCTCTGTTTGATCCGACTCATGAGAATCCAGGTGATGATCTGCCTGTAGTAAAGATAACATGGGATGAAGCATTTGCCTACTGTCAGTGGCTGAGCGGGAAGACAGGAAAAACATACAGACTTCCCACAGAGGCTGAATGGGAATATGCGTGCCGCGCCGGAACCACTACCGAGTATTACTGGGGCACAGAGATGGATGATGAGTTCTGCTGGTATTTTGGCAATTCAGAAGGGAAAGTCCATCCTGTCGGCCAGAAAAAGCCAAATAAATTCGGCCTCTATGATATGATGGGAAATGTATGGGAATGGTGCAGTGACTGGTTCGGTGATTATACGGCTGAGCCTTCCGTCAATCCGGAAGGAGCAGATTTCGGAACATTCCGGGTTTATAGAGGAGGTTGCTGGTGTTATGATGCATATTGCTGCAGATCTGCTATTCGTAACAGCGGAGCCCCCATGTTCAGTTATGATTACCTGGGGTTTCGGATTGTGAAACAGCCGTAACAGGGGAGATTATAATTAGTTTCATAACAATC